>CAZHHY010000149.1:0-4400 GCA_964532375.1 uncultured Muribaculaceae bacterium | reverse complement strand
CCTGAGCCAGGATCAAACTCTTCATTGTATAAATGTTTTATGTTTTTGCTTCCTGACTTGACAAACTTTTTATTAAGTTAAATTGACAGAGTTTTTTTTAAAAAACCTCTACCTTGTTACTCTTATTTTAATGCTATCAAAGAACTTTCGGTACACGTTTCTTTTTCGAAACGGGATGCAAAGATATGTGACTTTTTTTAATGAAGCAAAATATTTCGACAATAATTTTTGAATAACATGCCCAACTAAGCTTAAATATCTACATATAAGACAAATACATTTCAAATAGATCTATTATGAGTTTCATTTAATTTGCAGTAATTTTGCAGCATAGAAAACTATATGAACCCATACCTACAATTATTCACCTCTTTCGCTAAAATCGGCTCCTTTACCATAGGAGGCGGCTATGCAATGATACCTCTAATTCGTGCCGAGGTTGTAACAAAGCACAAATGGGTTTCAGACGATGAATTTCTTGATTTCTTGGCAATTTCGCAATCGGCGCCAGGTATACTAGCAATAAACATCTCAATTTTTATTGGCGAAAAACTAAAGGGTGCAAAAGGGAGCGTTGTAGCTGCTTTAGGAACAGCTCTACCATCCTTTATGATGATCCTTCTTATTGCTATGTTTTTTCAAACGTTCAGAGAGAACGAAATTGTAAACTCGGTGTTTGCTGGAATAAGGCCTGCAGTTGTCGCATTAATCGCAGTACCTCTAATTACTCTCTCTAAAGGTGCCAACTTAAATAAATACACATCTTTAATTCCAATAATAGCTGTTCTCTTAATTGTGTTCCTAGAGATATCGCCAGTATGGATAATTGTGGCAGGTGCGCTACTTGGGTTATTTCACTATTTTCTTACCAAAAGAGGTCGTTTCACAAAAGAAAAAACTACCAACCAAGAAACTAATAAAAACAAATAAAACTAAAAACAGCAAAAAAACAGCCGTTGAACTAACATGATTTACTTAAATCTCTTCATAACATTTTTCAAAATTGGGCTATTCACCTTCGGAGGTGGCTATGCCATGATCTCTTTAATTCAAAATGAAGTGGTAGTAAATCACCAATGGATAGATGCATCTGAGTTTACAGATATCATTGCAATATCGCAAATGACACCTGGCCCTATTGGAATAAACAGCGCTACTTATGTAGGCTATGTAGTTACAGATAGCGTTTGGGGCTCTGCACTTGCAACTTTTGCAGTGTGCCTCCCATCGTTTATTATTATCCTTCTAATTGCCTATTTGTATAAACAATTTAAAGACAACAAATGGTCTGAAGCCGCTTTAAGGGGAATTAAGCCTGTAGTTATAGGGCTCATAGCATCGGCAGCAATTCTACTTGTAACCCCCGAGAATTTCCCTGACTGGAAATCGTGGATTATCTTCGCAGGGGCTTTTGCAGCTACTTGGTGGGGAAAACAGAATCCAATTAAAGTTATAATTGCTGCTGGAGTTTTAGGATATATTCTATACTAAAATCATATCGTTAACAATTCAACAACTAAATCAAATTCTCTGTAATCTTACTTAGGCAACTATTTATCATCTCTTTGATCAATTATTCATCACCTTGTTCTGGTGGTTAATAGATTCCTGGTGAACTGCTTTGAATAGACCATTAATAAACTCTTCACTCAAACCCTTTGATTCGCCCTGCGAAACAGCCTTTTGCATAACAGCCTCCCATCTAGAACTCTGCAAAATAGTAATATTATTATCTTTCTTATATTGCCCAATAGTTTCGGCAACATACATCCTCTGCTCTAGTAGCTCTAATAACTGACTATCGTAAAGGTCTATTTGAGTGCGTAATTCACCCAATATATCCATAAAGGCAAGGTCATTAGATATGGAATCTCTAAGCACAAGCTTATTGAGTAATTCACTTAATTGGGCAGGAGTAACTTGCTGCTCTTTATCACTTAAAGCTATCTTTGGATTTATATGAGATTCTATCATTAACCCATCGTAATTTAAATCCATTGCCTTTTGTGATAACTCCAAAAGATACTCTTTAACTCCAGCAATATGGCTTGGGTCACATATAAGTGGAATACCTGGAATTGCTCGTTTTAACTCTATTGGCAGAAGCCACTTTGGTTGATTTCTATATTGCGTATGCTCATATGCGCTAAACCCTCTATGAATAGCCCCTATCTTGGTTACCCCAGCTTTAGCAACTCTCTCAATAGCGCCAATCCACAAATTCAGTTCGGGGTTCACTGGGTTTTTAATAAAAATAGTAGCATCTACACCGCTTAAAGCATCGGCAATCTCCTGCATAGCAAAGGGGTTTGCAGATGTTCTTGCGCCTATCCACAGCACATCTACTCCAAACTTGAGTGCATCGTTTACGTGAGATGAATTTGCAACTTCTGTTGCAACTGGAACTCCAGTCTCTCGCTTAACATCTCGCAACCACTCTAACCCTTTTCGGCCTACACCCTCAAAAGAATCGGGGCGGGTTCTTGGCTTCCAAATACCGGCACGGAATATATCTACCTTCTTAAGTTGCGCTAATTCAATTGCAGTGTCCATTACCTGCTGTTCACTCTCGGCACTACAAGGGCCACTTATAATTAGCGGGAGCCCTTTGTAAACCTCCCATTGGCCAATCTCTTTTAAGTTAAGCTTCTCTTTCATTGTTATATAGTTTAAGTATTTCTCATATTATTGAATTAGGTTTATCTTTTGATTGAGTTTCTGTGCTAGATGAGTTAATTTTATTTAACAGAGTGTTGTTATTTTAGAATCTTTGTAATAGCGTTGGCACTCTCTATCATCTCTATTAATGCGGCAGAGTTATTCTGCTGGATATGTTTTTTAAAAAGGATCATTTTCTCTGTATATGAATCTATTACCTGAGTAATAAACTCACCATTTTGAGTAAAAATAGGAGCCCATGTTTGTGCATTACTCTTTGCCAACCTAACAGTAGATTCAAAACCACTGGCAGCAAGAGTTAAAATATTCTGTTCACTCTTTTCTTTTTCCAACACGCTCAATGCCAATGAAAAAGAGGTTATATGCGAAAGATGAGAAACATAGGCTACATGAAGGTCATGGTTACGCGAATTCATCTCTGAAACGTTCATCCCTATAGTTTCAAGCATTTTCCAAATTTCATCTTTTGCACCTGAGTGGCACTGCTCTCCGTCACATATAATTGCGTTTTTACCTTTAAAAAGCCCATCCAGAGAAGCCTGTGGTCCCGAATGTTCTGTGCCGGCAATAGGATGCACCGCCACATATGATTGTCTCATTGGATGATCAATTACACTTTTAGCAATATTCAATTTTGTAGAACCCATATCGGCCACAATTTTCCCAGTTATTCCTGCTTTTTGCAACTCATCTAATCTATTGAGCACCTGCGGCAATAACTTACATATCACATCTACAGGGGTACAGATTAAGGTTATATGAGCCTGCTTTACACCATCTTCAAGAGATAAGCACTCATCTGCCAATCCCATCTCAATTGCAATTTTAGAGTGCTCTTCGTTTTTATCCACACAAATAATATGGGAGGCATAACCACTATTTTTCAACGCTATAGCCATAGACCCTCCAATAAGCCCCATCCCAACTATACAGACTACTTTACCTTTCTCTTTAATACTACTTTCACTCATAATCTTTTGACCACAGCCCATTCTGCTCATACTCTTTCTATTTGTTACTTTTAAATATCAATTAATGTTTTTTAAAACTCCCAAATTCAGCTCAATTATTCGTGAAAAAGCATCTCTTAAAACCTCTTCACTTGCACAAAGAGAGAGTCTCACATATCTCTCGCCTTTGCTTCCAAAAATAAATCCGGGAGTGATAAAAACATTGGCACTATATAAAACACGATTGGCAAGCTCGCCTGCATCTTTGAACTTTTCAGGGATTTTCCCCCATAGAAACATTCCCTTTTGATCAGAGTCAAATGAACAGCCCAATTCTTCCATTATAGCCTCGGCAATTACCCTTCTTTTTCTATACTCCTTATTAATCTGTTCATACCACTCATCTCCACAAGTAAGGGCATCGGCAGCTGCCATTTGTAATGGCTTGAACATTCCCGAATCCATATTGCTTTTGACTTTAATAATTGCCTTTATATACTCGCTATGGCCAGCTACCATTCCTATTCTCCAGCCAGACATATTGTGAGATTTGCTTATAGAATTAAGCTCAAGTGCAACCTCTTTTGCACCTTCTACACTTAGTAAACTCAAGTGTTGGTCGTTAAGGATAAAACTGTAAGGATTGTCATTACAAAGTAAAATGTTATGTCTTTTCGCAAAGGCCACCAACTGCTTAAACACCTCTTGACTTGCCTTACCGGGAGCACAAAATTTAGCTGAGATTGCTGACGTAGAATATATTCAAAGAAA
>CAZHHY010000148.1:0-4483 GCA_964532375.1 uncultured Muribaculaceae bacterium | reverse complement strand
TTATTGAATTGGCAGCCAAAGCTATGATTGGAGAAGATTTTATTGTACCTGCAAAAAATGCATTTGATTTAGAGTATGTTGGCATCAAAGCATCTCAATTTTCTTTCTCAAGACTTCAAAAAGCCGACCCTGTACTTGGTGTAGATATGGCATCTACAGGTGAAGTTGGTTGTATTGGAGATGATTCAAATGAGGCAGTTTTAAAGGCTATGCTCTCTGTTGGCTATAAAATCCCTAAAAAGAATATTCTTATCTCTTCGGGTTCAGCTAAACAGAAGGCCGATTTACTTGCTGCTTCAAAGCTTCTTTCGCAAAACGGATTTCACTTATTCGCTACAGGTGGTTCGTGTCAATATTTGCTGGATAATAATATTGATGCAACATTAGTACACTGGCCAAGCGAAGCCGAAAAAGAGCCACAAGCACTTAAAATGCTTCAGGAAAAGAAGATAGACTTGGTTATAAATATACCTAAGAATCTTACCCCAGTAGAACTAGAGAATGGTTATAAAATACGCCGTGCATCAATAGATTACAATATTCCACTAATAACCAATGCAAGATTGGCTTCGGCATTTATCTTTGCTTTTTGTTCACTAAAGATTGAAGATATTCAGATTAAGAGCTGGGATGAATATATCTCTTTATAAAATTAATGATAATTTTATAAAGTTGACATATAAATCTTTATGGCAATCATCTAAATTATTACTCTAATCTTTTCGTATATTTCAGAATCTTCTGGCAATATTAAGGGGCTCTCACTACTGAGGGCCTCTACTTCTTTAAGTTTCCGCTGAATAGCTCTAGTTCTAGCTCCAACAAGTTTATCAATATCATCTAATCTCCCTTGAATATTTTTCTGAGCCTTAGATAGTAAATCTCCAAAGGTTTGAAATTCTTGCTTTACTGCACATATTATAGTTCACCTACAAATGAACTAAAAATTGATTATATTTGCAACAGGAATGGCCTATACAATAAGATATGATACTAAATAAGCAGGTAGGGGTATTTTTGAACTTAGTACACTGCCAATTCAAACAGTTCTTGGGAAACATTTTTCAAAAACACGGTTTCAACCTAACCCCAGAACAATATTTAGTAATGGATACGCTATGGGACGAGGGTGTTTTATCTCAGCAAAAAATTGCAGATATACTAGTTAAGGATAAAAATTCAGTAACCAAACTTATTGATGCTCTGGAAAAAAAAGGATTAGTTAATAGAGTTCCAGATACACTAGATAGAAGGCAAAATAACATCCATCTAACAGAACTGGCTTTGTCATTAAAAGATGATGTTACATCAATAGCAATAGAGACCACAAATAAAATAATCAGAGATATTCCAATCGCAGAACTTGTCAATTTTGTTAAAGTACTCAACAAAATGTCTGAAAATATTAATACTTATAACGAGTTTTCATCAAAGGTTGCAAAGAAAAACTAACTATTATATGAACAACTACTTAACCTCGGCACAAGTTCTAGAATATACCAAAGAGAGTGGAATTAATAAAGCAAACCTACCATTTAGGAGCACAATGTTGCTCTCCTTTCTGGCAGGTGCATTTATTGCACTTGCATCGGTTGGAAGCAATATAATAGCTCATAATATTACCGATATTGGTCTTGCAAAATATTTAGCTGGGCTAATTTTTCCTGCTGGTCTTATCTTAGTTGTAATAGCAGGAGCCGAGCTCTTTACGGGAAATAACCTTATTTCAGTTGCTGTACTCGCTAAGAAAGTTTCTGTAAAAACATACCTATACAACCTCACTCTGGTTTGGTTAGGTAATTTAGTAGGCTCAGTGTTCATTGCTATATTAATATTTCACTCTGGCCAACTAGATTATTCAGGTGGCCTGTTAGGTGCCTTCACCATTAAAGTTGGCGTTATTAAAACGAACCTAACTTATACAAATCTTTTTACCTCTGCTATACTTTGTAATATCCTTGTTTGTTTAGCCGTTTGGATGTCCTATGCATCTAAAGATATTGCCGGGAAATCGCTTGTTATCTTCTTCCCCATTTGGCTATTTATAGCATCGGGATACGAGCATAGCGTGGCAAATATGTATTATATCTCTTGCGCCATTATGGCCGCTACAAATAGTGATTTTGTGTCACTTGCACAATCTCATTTTGGGATTTCAACTGAAGCTCTTTCAAACCTCTCACTTTACGGGATGTTTATTAAAAATCTCATTCCTGTTACATTGGGCAACTTGGTAGGTGGCGGTTTTTTTGTTGGAGCTTGGTATTGGTGGAGCCATAAAAAAACAGATTTTATTAATAATAAATAACTACATGACTAATTACAAATTAAAGACATTCGCAACCGGAAATATTTTTGAAGATAAAGGTTGGACACTTTCAGACCCATCATATAATAAGCCTTCTTTGATTAGGGCAATATATGAAAAAAAAGAGCTCTGTGTAGGAGATGAGTCTCAAGGTATTTATAAATTTGCAAACTGGCTGCCAATTAATAAAACGCTTAAAAACTCTACATCAACCCAAACCTATAAGAGTGAAAAATTGGCCCAACACCTTGGTCTTTCAAATCTTTATATAAGCTTTAGTGGCTATTGGCCAAAAATAGACGCTAACATGACAACCTGCTCATTCAAAGAAACAGAGGCATATTCTGTTTGCGCAAGGCTTTCAGAGCAAAATAACGGCGTTATGGTGGTAGCATCGGCGGGAAATACGGCCAGAGCCTTTGCTAAAGTTTGCTCAGACAATAATATTCCACTATTAATTGTTATTCCATTCGATAATTTAGATGCAATGTGGTTCAATCACAATATTAATGATAATGTGAAACTAATATGCACTCCAGCGGGCACAGATTATTTTGATGCTATTGATCTTTCTAATAAAATTTGTAGTTCTACTCTTTTCTTTGAAGAGGGAGGTGCAAAAAATGTGGCTAGAAGAGACGGCATGGGCACAACAGTACTTTCTGCTGTAACAACAATTGGGAGAATACCCGATTTTTACTTTCAAGCAATAGGAAGTGGCACAGGAACTATAGCCGCATGGGAAGCAAATCTTAGACTTATAGAGGATGGCCACTATGGAAGCAATAAAATGACACTTATCCCATCTCAAAATATTCCATTCACTCCTATTCACGATGCTTGGAAAGCTAAAACAAGAGAGATCATTTTCCCCAATGAAGACCAAGCAAGAGAGAATGCATTAAAAATAGATGCAAAAGTATTGTCTAACAGAAAACCACCCTACGGAATTGCAGGTGGACTTTTTGACGCTTTAGAAGATAGCAATGGCGATGTAGAGATTGTAACCAATTTAGAATTACAAGAGGCATGCAATCTTTTTGAAACATTAGAAGGCATAGATATTCATCCAGCATCTGGAGTTGCCTTAGCTGGTATGTTAAAATCTATCGAGTTTGGCAAAGTAGACAAAGAGGCTACCATTATGCTAAACATTACTGGTGGTGGCGAAAAACTGTTTAAGTCTCAATTTGAACTAATATATCTAAAACCCAATTTAATTATTGATAACAAATCAGATTCTGCTCATATTGTTAAACTCGCAGAGTCTCTTTTTTAAATTGATTTCAAGTTTTATAATTGCTATATTTGCCGCTTCAATAATAAGAAAGTACTATGAAGTTCAATCTGACTTCGGTTTTCAAACCAAAGCTGTTTGAGATACTAGTTAACGGTAGTTACAATAAAAAAACACTTTTTTCAGACATTTTTGCCGGAATAAACGTAGGTATTATTGCACTACCTTTGGCAATTGCATTTGGTATAGCATCTGGAGTTACTCCTCAACAGGGCATAATAACTGCAATTGTTGGTGGAGTGCTCACATCGCTTCTTGGAGGTTCCAAATTTCTTATAGGAGGCCCAACAGGTACTCTTATAGTGCTTGTATTTGGGATTATTCAAGAGTTTGGTTTCTCTGGACTAATTGTTGCCACAGTTATAGCAGGTTTCATACTGCTGTTAATGGGAATTTTTAAACTTGGAAGTATAATTAAGTTTATTCCATATCCAATAGTAATTGGGTTTACAAGTGGCATTGCACTAGTAATTTTCTCTACCCAAATAAAAGATTTTTTAGGACTTTCAATAGAAAATGTACCAATTGACTTTATCCCCAAATGGGGTGTCTACTTCTCTAATATTTCTACTATAAGTATTCCTGAGGCTTTACTAGGATTATTTTCGTTGTTAGTTATTATTGTATGGCCATATTTTTATAAAAAAATCCCAGGATCTCTTATCTCTATTATTGTGGCCACTGTTGGAACAGTAATAATCTCCAAGACTATGGGAATTGAATTTGCAACTATAGGAAGCAAATTCCCAGAACTAGCTAGCGGTGTATCATTGCCTAAACCAGAGATACCACATATAGATTTTGCAAAAATTAGGCTTTTGTTTCAACCAGCTATTACAATTGCAATTCTTTGTGCGATTGAGACTCTTATGTCTGCA
>CAZHHY010000147.1:0-4511 GCA_964532375.1 uncultured Muribaculaceae bacterium | reverse complement strand
GCTATGCATGTTAGGGAGGTTATAAATGGAGAGATAGATATTTTATGGATAGGTGCAAGAACAGTTGCAAACCCTTTTGCAGTACAAGAAATTGCCGATGAGCTGGAAAAACAGCTCAAATCTAGAAGCCACCTCAATAATAGAATTACAGTTCTCGTAAAAAATCCAGTTAATCCAGATTTAGATCTTTGGATTGGAGCAATGGAGAGATTATCAAACGCAGGAGTAGAGCAGATTGGAGCAATTCACAGAGGCTTTAGCACATATGAAAAAGGGTTGTTTCGAAATATACCACAGTGGCATATTCCAATAGAGCTCAAAAGAAGGATACCACAACTTACAATTCTTTGTGACCCGAGTCATATAGGAGGTAGAAAGGAACTTATATATCCTATCTCACAACAGTCTCTAGACATGGGATTTTCTGGACTTATGGTAGAGTGTCATATTGACCCAAATAACGCACTGAGCGACAAAGAGCAACAAATCACTCCCCAAATGCTCAAAAGCATAGTGGATATACTTGTTATTCGAGAAGCTACAGATACCTCGGAAAGTTTAATGGAATTAAGAAGAGAGATAGACCAAGTAGACGAAAGGCTTCTTGATTTACTCTCTAAGAGAATGGCAATTTCACGAGAGATAGGGCGATATAAAAAAGAGAACAGTATGCCTGTATTACAACCCATAAGGTACAACCATATGGTTACCGATAGAATTGCTCAAGCTGCCGAACTTATGGTAGATAGTGATTTTATAAGACTCATTTTAGAAGCAATCCATGAAGAGTCTGTAAGGCAACAGTTAGAGATTTTTAATAGTGATTCTAAAGCTCATTAATAGATCTCATTAGATATAAAGGAACCTTTTCAATAAACACGATTAATAGAGCCCAATTGCTATAACCATTTAACATAAAATCTATGAAAAAAGTAAAACAATATTTGTACAACAGTATTACCACTCTGTTTCTTGCAGCACTCCTTGTTTCAGGGTGTAAAGAAAATGCAACTGAACAAAAAAATGCCAACCCATATGGTTTAGACATTATTGCCACTGCTAACGACTATTACCAAAGCGTAAGTACCGATAGTAGCAATCTGCTTGTAAATTTAGAGACATATATACCTGGTATAGTAATAGATATTCGTTACGCAACCGATAATAACTTTACTGGCAAAACTATCTACACAGCGCCTAAAGCATGGTTTAGAAAAGAGGGAGCAGATTCGCTATTAAAAATACAGCAAATTTTAAACGAACAGGGGCTAGGCATAAAGGTATTTGACGCTTATAGGCCCTATGCAGCCACTCTCTATTTTTATGAAGTCTCAGGCGACACAACCTTTGTTGCAGCTCCTTGGCACGGCTCTATTCACAACCGCGGGGGAGCAATAGACCTCACTCTAATAAATCTTGAAACAGGAGAAGAGCTTGAGATGCCAACACCCTTTGACGAATTCTCTGATAGAGCCTCACATAGCTATTCGGAACTACCCGCTAATGTAATTGCGAATAGAGAAAAATTACTTAAAGTAATGACAGATAACGGGTTCACTATGTACAAACATGAATGGTGGCACTACAATATTAAAGGGCGCAATAAATATGCATTAATGGATATCTCCTTTGAAGAGCTCGATAATTTAAAATAACTGTAATAGAGTACTTAACCACTTTAATCAAAATTTAAAAACATTTTACCTCTCTTTGGCACACGATTTGTAATTTATGTAGGTGAGAAGTTTTTTCATAGTTTAAGTTTTAGGTTAAGTAAGAAGATTGGCATCGTCAAAAAATGGCGGTGCCTTTCTTTTTTAAGAAGTTTACTTCTCCAAATTTTTTGATATTATATAAAAAGTTGTATATTTGCAGGCCTTTTCTCGAGAAGATTAGGAAGTTAAATTTACTTAAATCATTAAAAATTAAAACATTATGGCTGTTAAAATTCGTCTGTCAAGACAAGGAAAAAAGAATTATGCATTTTTTCACATCGTTATTGCAGACAGCCGCTCACCACGTGATGGTCGCCTAATTGAGCGCATTGGCGTTTATAACCCAAATACAAACCCTGCAGTAATTGAACTGGACAACGAAAAAGCCCTTCAGTGGCTTTTGAATGGTGCTCAGCCAACCGAAACTTGCCGTAGAATTCTTTCCTATAAAGGAGTGCTTCTAAGAAAACATCTTCAAGAAGGTGTTAAGAAAGGAGCTCTAACACAAGAAGCTGCAGACCAAAAATGGAACGCTTGGGTAATCGAGAAAGATTCTAAACTAAGCAATCAAAAATCTGAACTTGCACAAAACAAACGTGAAGCTAAAAAATCTGCTCTTGAAGTAGAGGTTAAGGTGAACGAGGCTAGACAAGAAGAGATTGCAAAGAAGAAGAGAGAAGAAGAAGAGGCTATTGCAAAAGCTGCTGCTGCTAAAGCTGCAGAAGAAGAGGCTGCTGCTGCAGAAATTGCCGCAACCAAAGCTGCTATTGTAGCTGAAAGAGCAGAGGGAGAAACCCCGGCTCCGGCATCAACAGAAACTCAAGAATAATATCCATGTTGGCATCGGCAAATAAATTGCTGTCTGTCGCAAAGGTCATAAAGTCTTTCGGAACTAAAGGCGAAGTACTTATTCGGTACGCACCCGCGTTTCAAAAAGATCTAAATATAAAGAAACCGGTATTCATCACTTTTGATGAATTACCGGTTCCTTTTTTCATTGAAAGCATAACTTCTAGAGGCAGTAGCCAAGCTACTCTTAAATTAAAAGGAGTAGGTAGTATAGAGCTTGCCGAAGAAATTGCTGGTCAACTATTAATGATAGAATATGGCTCTCTCAAAAAGGACGAACCCTCTCTTACAGACTATATAGGATTCAAAGTAGAGGATTCCACTGGAGTTGCAATTGGTACAGTAAGCAATTTCTATGACTACCCAGGAAATCCATGCTTTGGAATAACCAGAGTAGATAAAAGCCTTGACGAACTATTACTCCCTGTTCACGAACATATTATCTTAGAATCTGACACAATCTCGGCCACCCTTATAGTACACATCCCAGACGGTCTTCTAGAGCTATAATACATCGCCGTGGTTTTTATTAACACTCAATATATCAGATGGATAAATGATTAGCTGTTTACATGAATTGGTAAGAGTTAGAAAAGTTGACACTAATTGGGACCTATTTGTGCAAGTTGAGTAACTTTTAAGCTAAATTTTGATTTTCTGCCCACTCATGAGGTAGTAATTCCTCTAAGTTCCCTTTTCTGTATGAATAGATTTTTGACAGAACATCTGTCAACCACTCTGTAGAACTTATCCCTGCATCTCTTTTCTTTGTTCCAAAGTAGCTTCTGCTTGGTCTGCCTCTTTTTCTATTGCATATAGAGATTGTATCTTAAAGAGAGCCTCTGTTGCTAGTTTCTTGTTCTCTAGTAATGATTCCGAAAATTTCCTTCGAGCATGTGCCCAACATCCAAGCATTAGCTTTCCGTGCATATTCTCAAAGCGATCATACACTTGATAGCCGGCCGTCACTCTGTATTGCACCCCGGAAGTCTCGAAGCAGCACCATGGCTGTTTTTTGAGAGCGTGAGCCTCTATCATAATAAAAGAACACTTCTCCCGTATCGGGGATGCACAACCCATATATATTCTTTTACTGCTCTATGTTTCTCGTTATCTATTACAGGAAGAGTACTCTCGTCTACCTGTTGTATCTGCCATGCATTTATGTATAGCACTTGCGGGAAGAGGAGCTATGATTACTGCAGAGTGGTCTTTTAAAGCAAATTTCCTGCGTATTGTTCTCTTTATATAAAGTTCAGCAGGCCTATGGGCTAATTCGTCAGTTGCTTCAGAATCAATATGAACATAATCTTCTTCATTTATACCCTCTGAATCTATAATAGTCTCTTCTAACAGAAAGACTCTACCCTTAGAAAAATACAAACTCTTAATCGTTATAAGAATTGATAAAAGCATTAAGAATGAAAGTAACTCTGCGGACTCTATACTTAGGACTCAGGTCATGCATACCTGCTCTATAATAGAGCTATCTGCACACAAATGATTCTGAGTAACAAGGCACTTCTGTACCGCAAAGTGTTCTGAATGAGATCCAGTTGCCTCGATAACAACCTTCGTTTTTACACCTGCACCAATCTTCATTCTCAAAATTAGGTATTTCAATTACTGTAGCTTGAGATTTTGACTCGTTACTATAGAACAAAAACCCACAAAACAAAAGAGAAGCGAATCCTAAAAAAACCAAATTTTTCTTTTTCATAATAAATATTTTTAATAAATTGAATATTTGACCATTATAACATGGTCTATTTCTTTGGTATTGGCAATAATATGAACAATTACTTCTTGCTCTCCAATTTTATTTTTTGTATCAACTGCTATTGTAATTAATCCCTCTTCGTTTGGCTTAAATTTTTTTTTAGTAAGCTCAACTTTTGTGCAAGTACATGATTTATAAATTTTTTCAATTTTTAATTCATCTGATGC
>CAZHHY010000146.1:0-4512 GCA_964532375.1 uncultured Muribaculaceae bacterium | reverse complement strand
GCTGCGATTGCTTTTAGCCATTATGGGCTAGGAATTAATTCTCAAATGCTTCACTTTATTAAAGAATTTGGGCTCATACTCTTTGTCTATTCAATTGGTTTACAAGTTGGTCCTGGTTTTTTCTCTTCGTTTAAACAAGGTGGTATTCAACTTAATATGCTAGCAATAGGAGTAGTCTTCCTAGGTGTTCTAGTTACTATATCTATTCATTTTATAACTGGTTTGCCAATGCCCACTATGGTGGGAATACTCTCTGGTGCTATTACAAATACTCCAGGATTGGGTGCAGCCCAACAAACTTTTTTGGACATTAATGGCACAGCCGATCCTTCAATAGCAATGGGGTATGCAGTAGCCTATCCTTTGGGAGTATTGGGTATTATCTCTTCGCTATTGTTAATTAAATTCTTTTTTAAGATTGATAATAAAAAGGAGATGGCTATGCTACAGAAACAGAACGAAGATAACCCAGACGATACAATCAAAACATCTATTCAAATAGCAAACCCTGCAATTTACGGAAAAAAAATAGTAGATATAAAGAGATTAATAGAGAAGCATTTTGTAATTTCAAGAGTTGCAAAAGCCGATGAGTGGGTTAAAATTGCTGGGGCAGAAACTGTTCTTGATAAAGGATATGAGATTCTTGTAATTACTGAGATACAAGATAAAGATTCTGTGGTAGCATTTCTGGGTAAGGAGATATTTAAGAGTGAAGAGAAGTGGAATATTAATGATCTAAATGTTTTGCCAAAGAGGGTTTTGGTTACTAAGAGCGCTGTTAATGGCAAGAGCCTTTCAGATCTTAAATTGGGAAAAGCTTTCGGAATTACTGTAACAAGAATTAATAGGGCAGGTTTAGACTTAGTTGCAAGAGCAAACCTTAAACTTCAAATAGGAGATCGCCTAACAATTGTTGGTACTCAAGAGAGTATAGATGCAGCTGCTAACCTGTTGGGAAATTCAATGAAAAGACTTCGCGAGCCAAACCTTACTGCTATATTCATTGGAATTGCTTTAGGTATTATTGTTGGGTCTATTCCGTTTTTTATACCCGGAATTCCACAGCCTGTAAAACTAGGTCTTGCAGGTGGCCCTCTAATTATTGCAATTTTAATGAGCCGTTTTGGGCCTCAATTAAAGCTAGTTACATATACTACAGTGAGTGCCAATCTTATGTTAAGAGAAATTGGGATATCTCTCTTTTTAGCTTGTGTGGGACTAGATGCTGGTGGCGGTTTTATAGATACAATCGTGAATAAAGGCGGGGCAGTTTGGATTTTATATGGCGTAATCATTACTGTTGTACCACTGTTGATTATTGGTATAATAGGCCGCTGGATATACAAAATAAACTACTTCACATTAATGGGGCTACTCTCTGGTAGTACTACAGACCCGCCTGCATTGGCTTTTGCAAATGCATCGGCCGGCAACGACATGCCTGCTGTAGGTTACGCAACCGTTTACCCACTTACAATGTTTCTTAGAGTACTCTCGGCGCAGCTTTTAATTCTTCTGTTTTAAGTTTTTTTTGTGAAAAATGTAAGTTTTTCCTAGAATTATGTAACACTTCTCTCTATTGAGAGTTGCATCTTTGCCCATATTATAATCACTTTAAAAACAATCATGGGAAATTTACTTTACTTAATTGCAGTAATTTTAATTATTGTGTGGGCAGTTGGTCTTTTTGGTTATAGTACTGGTGGCATAATTCATATTCTTCTTGTTATTGCAATTATTGCAATATTATTAAGAGTAATAAGTGGAAGAAGAATTTTATAAGATAGTTTATTTAAATTAGTTTTTTATCATGTCAGATACTGGGGTGCAAACTCCATTTTATGCAAGGGCAGCGCTTTTTTTATTGGATTAATTGCGTTTTTAGCGATTGTATATATCGCACAAGACATTCTTATTCCTCTAGTATTTTCCGTCATTATTGCTATCCTTCTAAATCCACTGGTTGCTTACTTTGTAAAACTCAAAATTAATAGGGTAATTGCAATTATAATTACTCTTTTTATTACTGCATCTATAATTATAGCAATCGGGGGGTTATTAATATCTAGGTCTATTATATTCAGTGAATCTTGGCCATTGTTGGTAGATAAATTTACTGAGTTGTTAAACGAAGTAATTAAATGGGCGGCGAAGTATTTTAATATTAGACCTCGTTATATTCATGAGTGGGTAACAAAGACTAAAGGAGAGCTCATTAATATGAGCGGTGCTGCAATTGGTCAAACAATAGTTGCAGTAGGAAATTGGGTTTTCATTATGTTCCTAGTTCCTGTTTACACTTTTTTAATTTTATACTACCAACCTATTATACTAGAGTTCATAAGCAGGCTTTTTGGGAAAGAGCATCAATCCAAGGTGAGAGCAATTACTACCCAAACAAAGGGTGTAATACAACAGTATCTAACTGGCCTTCTTATAGAAACAGCATTGGTTGCTTTAATGCAAATAATTGCACTTTTTGCTCTTGGAATTGAATATGCAGCCAGATTCGCTCAACAAAATGCCTTCGCAACTTTCTGGAGGAATGAGAAAAAGAATTAGTCTAGCTAGAACTATTGTTGTAGATCCTAAAATAATGCTTTATGACGAGCCAACAACTGGGTTAGACCCTGTAACATCAGATGAAATAAGTTTACTTATTAACGAAGTACAAGAGAAATATAAAACATCTTCTATAATAATTACACATGATATTGCTTGTGCGCGCACCAATGCAGACCGTGTTGTTATGTTAATGGACGGTAAAATCTATTTGGAGGGAAGCCTTGAAATTTTCGATAAATCTACAGACCCTATCATACAACCATTCTTTAAATAATAAAAAGTAAAAAATATAATATTATGGAGACACATACCGAGAAATTCAAAGTGCGATTAGGGTTGTTTATAATTGGTGGGATCGCTCTATTTGTACTTGCCATCTTTATCATCGGTAAACAGCAAAATTTATTTAACCCTGTTTTTAAGCTTTCTGCTACATTTAAGAATGTGAGTGGTTTACAGGTAGGAAACAATGTCCGTTTCACCGGAATAAATGTTGGTACTGTAGACAATATTAAAATAGTTAACGACTCAACAGTTTGGGTAGATATGTTAATTAAAAAAGATGTTCAACCATTTATTAAATCGGATTGCCAGGTTGCTGTTGGTTCAGAAGGTCTTATAGGAGACCGCCTGCTTGTTATCTCATATGGTAGCCCCGATTCACCTACAGTAAAGGATGGGCAAATACTCGCTTCAAAAGAACCTGTAGAAACCGATGCTATTATTGCGAGCTTACAAACATCTTCGGGTAACATAGAAGTTGTAACGCTACAACTTGCTCAAATAATGATAGATATAAACAAAGGAAATGGCACATTAGGCCGGTTAATACAAGATACTACCTTAGCAGAAAATATAAGCCGAACTGTAGAGAACTTTAAGAAAGGCTCTGAAGAATTAGATCAAACCATTGTACTTGCTCAAGAGAAAGTTGGTATTTTTATGGAAAGCATAAATAGCACCGCAACTAAAATAGAAGTTGCTTCAAACCAGTTTAAAGAAATAATGTTAAACATTAACAAGGGTGAGGGAACACTGGGTATGTTAATAAAAGATACAACTACCGCAATAAATCTATCTGAAACTATGTTTCATCTCAATAAAAGCTCTCAAAGTTTAGATGAAAACATGGAAGCACTAAAGCATAATTTCTTATTTAGGGGTTACTTTAAGCGTAAAGCTAAAGAGGAGGCAAGAGTAAAAATTCAAGTAGCTTTAGATTCTTTAACTAATGCAAAAAAACAGCTAGACTCATTGCCTAAATAAGAGTGTTTGCAAATAACTATTTACTTGCTATTGCTTGCTATTTTTTTGATTTTCTTCTCTTTTAATAGAGATACTTTAGTTGAAATTATCCAGATATCCTCAATTGGTCTATCTTGCTTATTAGTCTCTACAACAGAGATTTTATTAGCAATATCTTGCCCTTTTATTACTTCTCCAAACACTGTGTACTGCAAATCTAGGTGAGGAGTTCCACCAAATTTCTTGTAGTGCTCTCTTCGCTCGGGAGAGAATTTAAAATTCTCTATTTTATTGGCATTGCTAATCCTTGATTCAACCTTATCTAAATCTTGGTCTGTTAGGTTCTTTCCTACAACAATATAGAATTGAGATGCCGATGACTTTCTCTCTGGGTTCTCCTTATCTCCCTCCCTTGCAGCAGCTAGCACTCCTCTTTTATGAAACAAATCAGGTACAATCTCGGCAGGCAACACATACCCCAAATCTCCTTCTCCATATAATTTCCCAGTCTCATGAATTTTGCTGTCGGGGTCTCCCGATTGAATCATAAACTCTTTTATTACTCTATGAAACAATACATTGTCATAGTTTTTAGTTTTGCATAGTTTTACAAAATTGTCTCTATGTATTGGAGTCTCGTTATAGAGCCTTACTACAATCTCTCCTGCTGTTGTTTTTATATTTACAACATAAAATTTG
>CAZHHY010000145.1:0-4557 GCA_964532375.1 uncultured Muribaculaceae bacterium | reverse complement strand
TCCTTCTATTTAAAAAATCTATCTTTGTTTTAAAATTAAAGTATATGAAAAAAAACAAAGAAGAGACAGGGCCAGTAGAGAATCTTGAAAGTTTCGTAGGTTCTGCCAAAGAGTATATAGATATGCAAATAGACTCTTTTAAATTAAGGATGGTAGAAAATCTCTCATTACTTTTTTCAAGAATTATTTATACTCTACTTCTAATTATTTTATTAGGAATAGCAGCTGCATTTATGGCTTCTGCTTTAAGTTGGTACATAGGAGCTCTTTTAGACTCCAGAGTATGGGGTTCTCTTATAACTGCGGGAGTTTTCATTCTATTTGCAATAATAATTATTTTTAAAAGGAAAAAACTGCTCCTGGACTCAATGGTAAAAATGTTTATCCCAATGTTTTTTGAGTCTAGTAACATATCAGACCAGGAGGGCAAGGCATGAAGAGTAATAATCGTTATTTGAATATAAGAGACATGTCTCAACTCAAACTAGAAAGGGCAAAGCTAAATAGCACTATAAAGATGAAAGAAGAGTTGTTTAATATACATTACTCTAAGCTAATAGATAGTATAAGAATAAGCAACTTAATATCATCTGCTGTCACAAGGGTCTCTATTATGATTCCTTTGATTGTCAAAACAACTAGAACTTTAAAAAATCTATACCATTTTGTTTTGTCGCAATTTAAATCTGAAAAGCAAGAGAATTGCGGCTCCCAAGAAGAAAACGACCAAAATAGAACCATAGATTAAATATAGGTTGTTAGAATTCAAAACAGGCTTAAAAACTAATCAAAAATTATATTATTATTCATGAAGTACTTTAAAATTATGCTAATTGCTACAGCCATTGGGCTTTTTGCAAATTCTTGTGATTCTGGGAGTAAAAGCGTTCAAGAAGAACAATTTAAATACCTTGCCGATGAATTTGCCGATCTAAAAATTATTCGGTACCGTATACCTGGCTGGGAATCACTCACATTGAACCAAAAAGAGTATATCTATCACCTAAGTGAAGCTGCAAAGGCAGGTAGAGATATTTTCTGGGACCAAAACTTTAAGTATGGTCTAAAAATTCGAAAAGTTTTGGAAAACATCTTTGAAAATTATAAAGGCGAAAAAGAGAGTGAACAATTCTCTCAATTCACGACTTATGCTAAAAGGGTCTTTTTCAGCAACGGCATACATCATCACTATGCAGAAGACAAGTTCTTGCCTGAGTGTAGTAGCGAATACTTCGCTACCCTTATGGAAGAGAGCGGTCAAAAAGATCTTATTGCCCAAATTATACCTATATTATATGACCCATCGCTTTACCCTCAAAGAAAAAACATCTCTGGAAAGGGAGACCTACTTCTAGAGAGTTCTGTTAATTTCTATGATGGAGTTTCAAGGAAAGAGGCCGAACAATTTTATGCTAAAATGGAAAACGCTAAAGATTTACAACCAATTTCATATGGGCTAAATTCAAGATTAGTTAAAAGTAACGGTGTAATTTCCGAGGAAGTTTACAAATTAGAGGGGCTATATGGGCCTGCAATAAAAGAAATTATAACTCATTTAGAAAAAGCCTCTGCTGCTGCAGAAAATGAGAGACAAAAAGAGTATATAGCTCTTCTTATAGAGTATTATAAAACTGGCAATCTTAAAACTTGGGATCAATATAACATAGCATGGGTCAAAGAGACCCAAAGTCAAGTTGATTTTATTAATGGTTTTATAGAAAACTACAACGACCCATTGGGAATGAAATCTACTTGGGAAGCAGTTGTAAACTTTAAAGATATAGAAGCATCGAAAAGAACCGAGATTATTAGCAATAACGCACAATGGTTCGAAGATAACTCACCTGTAGCTAATGAGTACAAGAAGAAAGAGGTTAAAGGAGTTTCTGCAAAGGTAATTACTGTTGCACAACTTGGTGGAGACTGCCACCCTACATCTCCACTTGGCATTAACCTCCCTAATGCCGATTGGATTCGCAAAGAGCATGGCTCTAAGTCGGTAACAATTGGCAATATAAGCGAAGCATACAACTTAGCAGCAGAGGAGTCTCCAAAAAGTATGACTAAAGAATTTGCTTGGGACCAAGACGAAATCTCTCTTTTAAAAGAATATGGAGCAGTAACTAATAATATCCATACAGACCTTCACGAGTGTCTGGGACATGGTTCTGGGCAACTAAAAGAGGGAACATCTTCGAATGCTCTAAAGGAGTTTAGTTCTCCATTAGAAGAGGCTAGAGCAGACATCTTTGCCCTTTACTATATGGCAGATCCTAAATTAGTTGAGCTCTCAATTCTACCAAACCTAGAAGCCTATAAAGCAGCTTATCTTTCCTACATTCGCAATGGTTTATTTACTCAGTTTGTAAGAATAGATTTGGGTAAAACAGTAAGCCAAGCACACATGCAAGGTAGAAAAATGATTGCCGAATGGTGTTACGAACAAGGCAAGGATGATAACGTCATTGAGAAGAAAATTAGAGATAATAAAACTTACTTCGTAGTAAATGATTATCAAAAGCTAAGAGAATTATTTGGATCTCTCCTTAATGAACTTCAAAGGATTAAATCTGAAGGAGATTACCAAGCAGGGAAACAACTTATTGAACAATATGGTGTAAATATAGACCCTCAGCTTCACAAAGAGCTAAAAGAGAGATATGCCTCTCTAAACTTGAAACCTTATGGAGGATTTATTAATCCAAATATTATTCCAGTAGAAAAAAATGGGATAATTGTTGACTATAAAGTAGAATACCCAACAAATTTCCTAGAGCAAATGCTTGAGTACGGAAAGAAATACTCAACATTATAATAATTAGTATCCTATTAATTATTCCCAACACTTTATTAAAAAAGAGGCCATCTTAATTAAGATAGCCTCTTTTTTAATACATTAACACCATTTTACATTGTCTCGGGATCATCGGCATCTATATTTCCAGACCATAGATATTTATTAGTTTCTTTTATTAGAACTTTAGAAAGTAATAATAAAGCAATTAAGTTAGGAATTGCCATAAGAGCGTTCATACTATCTGCAATACCCCAAACAAGAGAGAGGTTTAAGACAGCGCCCGCAAAAACTGCTGCTATCCATAACAGCCTGTAATAAATAATAACTCTTTTCCCGCCTAAGTACTCAACAGCCTTCTCTCCATAGTATGACCATCCAAGTATAGTAGAAAAAGCAAATGTTACAATTCCAACAGAAAGCACAATTGAGCCAACATATGGAATTTTATCAAACGCAGCTTTGGTAAGTGCTGCCCCCTGAGTATGGTCTATATCTGGATGTGCAATAATTGAACTCACAAGCACCAACCCAGTAAGGGCACAAACAATAACTGTATCCCAAAAAGTACCAGTAGACGAAACCAAAGCTTGGCGAACTGGATTCCTCGTTTGAGCTGCTGCTGCAATAATTGGTGCCGAACCCAACCCAGATTCATTTGAGAAAAGCCCGCGAGCAATACCAAACCTAGCAGCCATCATTACAGTAGTTCCAACAAAGCCACCCCCAGCTGCTTTAGGTGAGAATGCCGAGCTAAATATCAAACTAAATGTCTCTTTTAAAAAAGGAGCATTTACATATAGTATAACTAAACAACCTAGCACATAAAACACTGCCATAAAAGGGACTAATGCGCCACAAACTTTTGCTATTCCCTTCACTCCAAAAAGGATAACTAATGCTGTGGCAATACTTGTTAAAACACCAGTTGTAAAGGGAGATATAGAGTAGGTTTCGTTAAGTAGCAATGCAATGGAATTGGCCTGCACAGTGTTTCCTATACCAAAAGCAGCTATAGCAGTAAAAATACAAAACAATACCGCTAGCCACTTCATTTTAAGCCCCTTTTCTAATGCATACATAGGGCCTCCAAGCATAGTACCATCTTCTGTTTTAACTCTATACTTAATTGCAAGTAACCCCTCTGAATACTTAGTTGCTATACCCAGAACCCCGGTAATCCAACACCAAAAAACAGCACCCGGGCCTCCCAAAGCTACTGCTGTAGCTACTCCAACAATATTGCCAGTGCCAATTGTTGCTGCTAAAGAAGTTGCCAAAGCACCAAACTGGCTAACATCGCCACTTCCTGTCTTGTCTTTCACTACCGACAACCGTATTGCCGTAAAAATTTTTCTTTGAGGAAATTTTAAGATCACTGTCAAATAGAAGTGAGTACCCAGGAGTAAAGCAATCATTGGCCAACCCCACAAAATTGCACTCACTTTCTCTACAATAGCAGAGAAGTTTTCCATAATTTAAGTTTAAAGTTTTTGTTTTAGTTAAGTATCTTTGCAAAGTTAGAAAAATGAGTGAATCTCGCAATACTAGAAAATTGAAAAAGTATATATTCATAACCCTTGCAACTATATTTGTGGCTCTTGGTGCAATAGGGATATTTTTGCCACTTGTTCCTACCACACCCTTTCTGCTTTTAGCGGTCTATTTCTACATGAATTCCTCTAAAAAGCACCTCAAGAGATTACTTTCCAACAAGCTATTAGGGCCATATATAAGATCATATTTTTCTAGGGAGGGCATTC
>CAZHHY010000144.1:1758-4567 GCA_964532375.1 uncultured Muribaculaceae bacterium | reverse complement strand
GGATTCCCTGACCGGTCCAAATTCCAATCATATTAAAAAGAGCATCCTGAATGTGTTGTCTAATGGCTCTTATTTTGGAGTTTTTCCCAAAATTAAACATTCCATATACAGTGGTATTCATAGAGAGAGAGGCTGCAAAATCTGTAGTAGCACCAAAGTGAGAGAAGATATCAGTAATATTACTTTCAACTTGGTTTGTCTCTTCGTTATAGAACTTTTCATTTTTTTGAAAAAACCAATTCATACCATAACTCACTCCAGGAGAGAATTGAAAATAGTTTAATAAGTTAAAGGTAGGTAATCCCACCTGAAAACTATGCTGCATTCCACTTCTAAATTTAGATAAAAACCCCTCTTGCCCAAACTCGCTCGCTTTAAAATTTATCTTATTATCTAAATTAGTGTTGTATCTAAATGTAATTTGTTCGTATAACCTCTCTTTCCCAACAGCATCTTTTCTCTTAAAGGGGTAAATTTGATTCATAGATAAAGTTATGTTTGGAAGCGTAAAAGCATATGAGCTATCTAATGAATTCTGACTATGTAAAATATTTGCCGAGAGAGAGAAAGGGGAACCGGCAAATGTTTTACCATAAGAGATAGAAGAAGAAATTTGGTTCTGCAAACTCTGCTGAATGTCTTGAGAGTTAAAACGATCGTTCATAGGAGTAGCAAAATTAACCGATGCTCTAAAATTGGTACCCGGCTTTGCTTTGGCATCTTGTGAATGGCTCCATCGTACAGCAAAGTCTTTTGACCGATAAAAATCCGGAGCATCTTTCTCGCCTACTTGGTTCACCGAATAGTTAATATTTAGATCTCCATTATACTTATATCTCTTCCTGTACCTAGATGTTGCCATTGCATTCCAAGAACCCAAAGTATAGATATCTCCAGTAAGAGTAACGTCAAAATGGTCTCCAAAGACAAAGTAATACCCTAGCCCTTTCAAAGAAAAGCCTCTAGAAACTTCGTCATTGAAAGAAGGAATTAAAATTCCACTAGCCCTAGTAACTTGGCTTGGTACAAACCCAAATGGCAAAGCAAAAGGAGTAGGCACATCTTCTAAAACTAGATATGCCGGGCCAAATACAGTTGTTTTATTAGGCTTAGTAATTACCTTTGCCTTAGTAAGTTGTAAGTAGAAATGAGGGTGCTCATGATCACAAGTTGTATATTTTCCACCCGATATATTTATAGAGTTATCGGGCATTTTTTTTAACAATTTACCATGTAAGAACCCCTCAGACTCCTGAGTTATCATATTATTAATAAGCGCTTTCCTAGATTCAAAATTATAGCGCACAGTTTCCATAGTATATTTCTCTTGCCCCTCTATCATCTCTGGCTTACCTTGCAAAACGCCTAAAGTATCTTCAATACCAGACGCAAACACTGTCTTAGTTTTTATATTGTATGCCATATATGCACTCTTTAGCTCCAAAGTACCATACTTAACAGACACATCGCCATAATAGTAGATCATTCTCTCTCCATTAGAAAAATCTTCAATTATAGAATCCTTTGCACTAGAGAAAGCAGGATAAAGTAATGAGCCCCTCATTGCAGCAGAGTCTCTAGCAGAGAGTGTATCTGTTATAGGAATACTTACTTTTAACCTTAGCGAGTCATTAGTTTTAATTGTGTCATTCAATACAATAGAGTCTACGAGCGCTATTGAATCACTATTCACGATTGAATCTCCAATGGCTATTGATTCTTTACTTTTAACAGAATCTCTTCTCTTCATAGAGTTACTTAACTGCAAAGAGTCTCTCAAAGAAGGAGTGCTTACTACTCCCTGTGTAATAGTATTAGGTTCAACTTTATTGTACGAACTTAAAAATGCGCACCCTGTACAGAGAGAGCAAAAAACAAAAAGCAGAAGAAACAAGATCTCTTTTCTCAAAACCAAAATGGTTTAGGGTTTAATAAAAATATGCTACATTTGTGACTCGCAAAGTTAATTATAATTAGCAACAATTATGCCCACTAGAGTACTTTTAATCATTTTTTGTATTCTTTGCACCTCCTATGTAATTGCTCAGGATGGTTCTGCTGTTAATATTAAAAAAATTGTAATAGATGCGGGACATGGGGGTAAAGACCCAGGAACCATAAGCCCAGACGGTAAGTACAAAGAAAAAGATATCACACTCTCGGTTGCATTGAAACTTGGAGCTCTAATCAAAAACAACTACCCGCACATTGAGGTAATCTATACTCGAGACAAAGATGAAGCGGTAGCACTAGACAGAAGAACAGAAATAGCAAATAAAAATAAAGCCCAACTTTTTATCTCTATACATGTAAATGGAGTTACTTCTCGCACTCCGTCGGGTTCAGAGACATTTGTTATGGGTGCCGATAAATCTAACTCAAACTTTCAGGTATCGATGCTTGAAAATAGCGTTATCCTTTTAGAAGGCGATGATTATCAATCTCGCTACGAAGGCTTCAACCCAAACGACCCCGAATCTTATATAATTTTCACACTACTGCAAAATGCCCATCTAGAGCAAAGCCTTATAATGGCATCACTCGTTCAAAAATACTTTAACAATGGGCCAATAAAAATTAACAGGGGAATTAAACAGGCTCCGTTTCTTGTATTATGGAAAACTAGCATGCCATCTGTACTAATTGAATTAGGCTTTATTTCCAATTCAGGCGATCTAAAAATCTTAACAAACAAAAGCAGCCAAGACAAGCTTGCCTCCCTCATATTTAACGCCTTTGAAGAATACAAAAAGCAATACAACAAAGGGTATAACAATCTAGATTATGTAGCTCCTCTAGCACAGGTAAC
>CAZHHY010000144.1:0-1658 GCA_964532375.1 uncultured Muribaculaceae bacterium | reverse complement strand
CAAACAATCTGAACCAATCAAACAGGTAACTAAAGAACAACTATCAGATAGCATTACCGTTGCCAATATCCATTATAGGGTTCAGATACTCTCTGTAAGTAAAGTAATCCCATCCAACTCAAATGAGTTAAAAGGAGAACTAAACATAGACTATCTAAAAACAGGTTCTCTCTTTAAATATACAATAGGCGAATTCCAAACTAGAGCCCAGGCAAGCATTGCGCTCAAAGAAATTCGTAAAAAATTCCCCCAAGCCTTTATTATCAAAGTATCTAACAAAACAATAATTAACTAACAATTACCCACTATATATGTCTAGATTCAAAATTACTCGCGAACAAAAAATAGGTATTTTTACATTACTAACTTTACTATCACTATACGTTGTAGTAAACTATTTAAAAGGAAAGAACCTTTTTAGCAGTAGAAACACATACATAGCCATATATCATGATGTAGAAGGGTTAACACCTACAGGCCCTGTTTATATAAGAGGCCTTAAAGTTGGTACAGTAGAGACTATCTCTTATAATCAAGCCTCAGATAATTTTACCGTAAAAATTAAAGTAAAAAGCGAATATCTCCTACCCTCAAATTCAGTAGCTGAGGTATATAGTGCAGATATAATGGGTACCAAAGCAATGCGAGTAAATATTGGAGATTCAAAGGCGAATCTGAAAAGCAACGATACACTAGCTACTTATATAGAACCAGGGCTAATAGAGATGATTACCCAAGAACTCTTGCCACTTAAAGACGATATCTCTAACCTAATTGCCAATGTTAATACAACCTTTAATAGTGTAAACGACGTATTAAACACCCAAGCAAAAAACAATCTTGCACAATCTTTTGAAAATCTCAACAAAACTCTAGCAAGTGCAAAAACTATTTCAAAATCTTTGGAGCAGAATGCTCCTCAATTTGGCAAGTTAATAGAAGACCTAAACGAACTCACAATAAAATTAAACAGGGGGACAGAATCGCTTAATGCAGGGCTAGAAAATGTTGTTGAAATTAC
Source organism: uncultured Muribaculaceae bacterium (assembly GCA_964532375.1). Lineage (GTDB taxonomy): Bacteria > Bacteroidota > Bacteroidia > Bacteroidales > UBA932 > Bact-08. Next base: position 637 of record CAZHHY010000144.1, on the reverse strand, counting down.
CGATTCTCTGAAAAAAGCCGATCTAGCAGGAACAATTACCAGCCTTCGAGACCTACTCACAAAAATTCAAGACCCTGCAGGAACTGTTGGAAAACTACTCGAAACAGATTCTGTTCACACCTCAATTGAGCGCCTCATAAGGGATCTAGATGAATTGGTAAATAATATAAATAATAATCCAAAAAAATACATAAAAATTAGCGTATTTTAAAAAAATAATTACTATATTTTGCTGTTTTTAAAGAAATTAAAAAAAAGAAATAAAATTTAATTTTTTTCTATTGAATTACAATAGCTTGTGAAATATTTCAAGAATACAATAGATTTTTTCTTTTTTTAACCATATTTTTTCCCCAAGTTTGTATTCCAATCTTAACCTATCCTAAATAAATGACCCAAGCTAAACATACCATGGTGTGGAATAATTGTCTATCTATAGTAAAAGACATTATTCGTCCTCAGAGTTTCAGAACATGGTTTGAGCCAATCCAAGCTGTTAGAATAGCAGGGTCAATTTTAACAATAGAAGTACCATCAAATTTTTTTCGCGAATATTTAGAAGAACATTATATAGACCTAATAAGTAAAGCACTTAAAAGAGAGCTTGGCAAAGATGCAAAGCTAGAATATAATGTAA
>CAZHHY010000143.1:0-4693 GCA_964532375.1 uncultured Muribaculaceae bacterium | reverse complement strand
GGCTTTCTTTAATATGATTTTCATCTTATTAGTAGTTTATTTTGATACTAATGTCATCTCGTCTAGAAGATAATTTGCCTTTGCATACTTCTCTATTACCCAAAGTACATAACGAATATCTACGTTTACACACTTATTCATTTGTGGGTGAAAATAGGCGTCTCCGGCAAGAGATTCTTTGTTTCCGTCAAAAGCAAGACCTACTAGCTGGCCATGTGCGTTTAATACAGGACTGCCAGAATTACCTCCTGTGATATCATTATTAGACAAAAAGTTTACATACATAGTGCCTTTTGAGCCCCATCTACCCCAGTCTTTTGACTTAATAAGAGATAATACTTCTGGTTTAATGTTAAACTCGTAGCTGTTTGGATTGTATTTGTCCAAGAAGCCTTGAGTAGTGCTTTGTGCACTGTAATTAATTCCATCGGAAGGGTTTATAGAGCCTACGGTTCCGTAAGTTAATCTTAATGTAGAGTTGGCATCGGGGTATTGTACCTGCCCTTTATCTTCTCTCATTTTGTAAAGTAGACGAGTGTAAACTCCTTCAAGAGTTAATATGTCTTCTCCCTCGGTAAGGTCTGTTGCCTCTTGTCTAAATTCAGTTATGTTGGCCGATTTTACAAGTAGAAACGCCGGGTCGCTAGTGTAAAGCGATACCGGTTGAGCCTTTGAAGAGACCTCTCTGAACTTGGTTGGATTAAGTAAAATAGAGTTGTCGAAAATATAGTCTGCAATATTATTGGCATTCCCTTTAAATTCAGAGTTTAGCCAAGTAATATATTCTCCCCAAAACTCTCTCTTAACATTAGCAAGGAATTCTCTTATCTGATACTTCATTAGCTCTTTTTCTACTTCCATAACACAGCCTTGGTAGCCTGTCTCAACATTTCGTAAGAAAAGGCTATGATCTTTTGTTCCCGGTACTAGCGTGTCTAGATTACTCTTGCTTGCTGCATTATGTAATGAGTTAACACGGTTAGCAACAAATACAAAACCTTGGCCCGAAACCATGGTCTCTTGATAGTATTTTTTTTGGTTTGTAATATCTGCAACTGCATTGTAGTTGTCTTCTAGTTTTTTCAACAAATTGCCATATTCGGCTTTCCTTTGTGGGTCACTATCTATCCACTGTTGTAACTCTTTTTCTTCTTGCGCTTTAATGTTTACCACACCATAACGTCTAAAGTTATATACCTCACCTGCCTGATACTCCTGAACGTTGCTCACACCAAAATAATAATCGGCATATATCAAGCGAGTTTTAGGATCTTGCTCCATAAAACTGTTTATTATTCTAAGTTTCCCATCGCGCATTTTAACAGAGACAGGGTTTGTAACTTTTTCAATTTCATTAACACCAAAAGAAGAGCGGTACCGGTTGGTTCTTCCAGGGAATCCCATTATCATGGTGTAGTCACCCTCTTTAACACCTTTTGTAGAGATGCTAAGAGCTTTTTTGGGAACAATAGGAACATTGTTTGCAGAGTATGGAGCGGGCTTGCCCTCTTCGTTACCATATACACGGTAGAGCGCAAAGTCGCCTTTATGTTGAGGCCATTCCCAGTTGTCTATATCTCCACCATAGGATGCAATTGAAACTGGAGGAGCTCCAACTAAACGAACGTCGGTATAAACTTCATAGTAAAAGAGATAATATTTTGTACCTTTCCACATAGACATTAGCATAGTTTCCATCCCGCTCTCTTTATTATGCTTTCTCTCTATCATAGTAGAAATCTTACGATATCCAGATCCCTCGCCTCTCTTTTTTAGTGAATCTACTAGTTCGTTAACTTCTTGGGTACCATCAATCACTTTTCTTAAAAAGAAGACCGATTTTCCCGTGATTGGTATCTCTTGTTTTCTGTCCATTGCCCAAAAGCCATCTTCAAGATAGTTTTTTTCGGGAGTGCTAAGCGAGTGAATATCGCCATAGGCACAGTGATGGTTGGTTATTAAAAGACCTTCTTGTGAAATCATACTACCGGTACATCCAAAATCGAGCGCAACAATAGCATCGGTTAGGGATACATTATTTTGGTCGTAGATAACTTTAGGGTCAATTTTAAGCCCAGCCTTTTTCATCTTCGCTGTTAGGTTTTTATCTAACAGGTTAATTAGCCACATGCCTTCATCTGCTTTTGCCGGAGTAAAAACCGAGAGCATTAGTAACAGTGTGATAATTCTTGTAATGTGTTTCATGATAAGTATTTAGTTTTTTTAAAAGAGAACCCACATTTTTGGTGTGGGTTCCGCAATTTAGCTTTTATTTTTTAATCTAAAATGTTTTCCCTTTTTCTGTAAAAGGAATTTTAGCATCTACCTCAGAAATTACTCCATCTTTGCCTTTGATATTCCATTTAGGCATATTAAGAACTTCCCAAATCTTCTCTTCGCTTAATGCATCTTTTGAATAAGTAATGCGGAAACAATACTCTTCATTGTCATTAATAAGAGTTTCAATTCCCAAGAAACCCGCATGCTGGGAAATATGATTTGATAAATAAGGAAGATTTCTTGTAATAAGAGGTTTGTCTAAGTTAGGATATACAATTTCGTAAATAGCTTCATTTTTCCCAACCCACTCATCTTGTGATTTGAATTTAACCGAGAAGGTTTCAAACTGGCGCACCAAGAACTCTTTTCTTGTAATAGTATCAACTATATCAGACATACCTACGTAATTGTACCCTACTTTAACTATTTTTGTACCACCACCATGAACAAGCATCTCTAGCTCTTTCATCTCTACCATCTGTTTCAAGAACTTCTCATCGATTGGCTCGTCTATAGCCATATACAATCTTACAATAAGAGGGCAGCTATATTCGGTTTCTAACCCGTAGTATTCTTTTCCAGTGTTTCTTATTTGGAGACCTACATAATTAGGGTCCATTCTGTCAAACATTCCATCGGTAAAAATGGTAATTACCTTAATTAACTGTGCGTCTACTGGAGGAGTTTTAATCTTGAATTTAGACGGCACATAAATTTGCTCGCGAATAACCTCTTCGGTTACTTCTTTAGGAACATAATAAACATCGGCATAAGAGTGTTTAACATAAGTTGCAACACCGTATACTCCAGGAATCTTACGGAGTTTAGCCGAGAATGCTTTAGAACTACCAAAGCAAGTTACAGAACGTAACCCTTCAATTCTAACTTTTTCTAGTTGCTCATATTTAGTTTCGTCTCCCCATTTTTCATCTATTGTAGGGAGCTCTACTGTAGTACCTAAATATAGTGCTACTACAAATAGAAGAATAGTAAGGAGCGCAGGTAGCCAGCGAAAGCTTTTCTTTCCGCCAAAAGTTAGAGCGTCAAAGTTACAGCTAGAGATACATTCGCCACAAAGGTTACAATCTACATGTTTTACAGAATCTGTTTTATCTACATTAATGCTGTAAGGACATTTCTTAGCACAAATCCCGCAATCTGTACATTTTTCGGTGTCTCTTACAACTTTAAGAAGAGGGAATACTTTTGATTCAAGGTAAATAATTTCCCACAACCAGCCAAGTATAGATGCACCAGCAAGTAGGTATACCCAAGATAGAGTTAAACCACCAAAGTCAAACAGAGCGTATACAGCAACAAGTGCAACAAAAGTTATTGCAAATTTAAAGATGTTGCTTAGAGCTCCTAGTGGGCAAAGGTATTTGCACCAGAACATTTTAATAAAGAAGTTGCCAATAAAGAAAATTGCTATAGATATAGCTGCCATCCAAAGAGTTAGTTCTCCTTTGAATCCTGTTCCAAAAGCATAATATGGGTCAAAGTTTTTGCAAAACAACTCTGAACTAGAAATTGTTATGTAGAAAATTAAAAAGAGCAAAATGTACTTGAAAGAGCGAAGTGCTCTGTCTGCAATAGAGCCACCTCTAATTACAATCTCTTTAATTTTAAGCTTTTTACGAAGCTTGGCAAGATACTCTGTAGCCCATCCCAAAGGACAAAGATATGCGCAAAATAGCTTGCTGAAAAATACAACTCCAAATGCGAGCACTACGCCCATCATAATTTGAGTTGCTGTCATGCTGCAGGCCAAAGAGCCAGCCACAAGAAAGGTTGCAAGGGTTTGTATCCCACCAAAAGGACAATATGCCTCACAATCTGCACTCTCATTGCCTAGAATTTTTGTCATGAAAATAATAATAGCAATGACTGTTCCCCACTGTATTAAATGGCGGAACCAATTTTTTTTAAGGTTCTTCATTTACTTTTTTTGTTTTAATAGATAATGATTTGGTATTTATTCGGGTTTATATACAAATTTATGCTACCTATTTATTGAATTAGAGAGCTCTAGCATTTATATGAATTAATAATTTGACACTAATTTTTAATAATTTGACACTAATCTTAATGAAATCCTACGCAAAATTAACTAAAAAAGTGAAAAGGCGAATTAAATATAGAGAAGACGGCACTTATTCTTATTAAAAATTTAAAAAAATTGAGATAAAATGCTTTTCATCTCATATAAAAATTGACATATAGATAATAAATAGTTACTTATGAATAAAGCAGATAGAGCTTCTAGAACAATAAGATATAATTCAAATTTGCTAATAAATAAAGGGGGTTACAAAGATTTTAATATTTATAAAATCTTTCGGCCAAGGTATTTTTTGTATATTTGTCGCTTAAATTTTAGAAAAAAGCTTATAGTTTAATATGGAAAACAATA
>CAZHHY010000142.1:0-4711 GCA_964532375.1 uncultured Muribaculaceae bacterium | reverse complement strand
CTTTCCTATTTGTGCCCAATCCGGTAACACATAAAGGACCTCATATTAGAGACAGCATAGATCTAAAGAGAACCATGACAATGGTAATCATTGCATTGATGCCTGCCCTTTTATTTGGAATGTGGAACACAGGATACCAACACACACTTGCAACTGGCACTTCAATGGACTTTTGGCAAACCTTCTTTTACGGTTTCTGGAAAGTAATCCCATTAGTAATTGTTTCTTATGGAGTAGGGCTCTCAATTGAGTTTGCCTCGGCCCAAATTAGGGGCCACGAAGTAAACGAAGGCTACCTAGTAACTGGTATGCTCATTCCCCTTATTATGCCTGTAGATATTCCACTTTGGATGCTTGCTCTAGCAGTAGCATTCTCTGTAATTATAGGTAAAGAGGTGTTTGGTGGAACAGGTATGAATATTTGGAACCCGGCACTTGTAGCAAGAGCTTTTGCATTCTTTGCCTACCCTTCACATATGTCTGGAGATAAAGTATGGATTAGTGGGCTCACTAAAGGCGAAGGCATTATAGATGGCTTCTCTGGAGCAACCCCACTTGCAAACGCACAGGCAGGTTTAGACTTACCATCTTTACAAGATATGTTCTTTGGGTTTATTCCAGGTTCGGTAGGAGAAACCTCTACTCTAGCAATCTTGCTAGGTGCAGCACTCCTTCTATTTACTGGCATTGCAAGCTGGAGAATAATGGTTAGTGTTTTTGCCGGAGGTCTTTTATTAGGACTTCTCCTTAATGCACTAGCTCCTAGCCCCGATTCTTACCTAGCACTACCTGCTTGGAACCACCTAGTAATGGGCGGGTTTGCATTTGGTGCGGTATTTATGGCTACAGACCCTGTAACAGGCTCACAAACAAATAGAGGAAAATGGATTTACGGGTTTCTCATTGGTGCTATGGCAGTTACCATTAGAGTGTTTAACCCAGGATATCCAGAGGGAATGATGCTATCAATCCTTCTTTTAAACACCTTTGCACCGCTAATAGACTATTCAGTAGTGCAAAAGAACATCAAGAGAAGATTAAAAAGAGCTGTCATAAAATAGGAGAAAGAGAAGATGGATACAAATAAAAATTTATACACAATAATTTACGCTACCGTTATGGTAATAGTGGTAGCAGTTGTACTAGCCCTTGCTTCTTCACTATTAAAGGAGAGGCAGCAACGCAACGTAGAATTAGAAAGAAAGCAAATGGTCTTGCTCTCGGTTCACCTTGGAACAGACGCTGCTACCGCAGAAGATAAAGGCACCTACATAGAAGATTTATATGCAAAACATATAACAGACTCTTCTATAGTAGAAAACAGCAAAGAGCTCCTGCTTTATATTTGCCGAATGGATAATAACGATAGATACTTTATAATTCCACTCCGCGGAACCGGTCTTTGGGGCCCAGTATGGGGTTATATCTCTTTAAGAAGCGACTTCAACACAATTGAAGGGGCAGTTTTCGACCACAAAAGTGAAACTCCAGGGTTAGGTGCCGAGATTACAACACCAATGTTTTATAATCAGTTTATGAATAAACAGATATTTGATAACAACGGCAAGTTTGTATCGGTACAAGTAGTCAAGGGAGGCGCGGCCCAAGATAACAAACATGAAGTAGACGCAATTTCCGGAGGTACAATTACCTCTAAAGCTGTAGAAGATATGCTTCTAAAAAACATTGGCGACTACCTCAATTTCTTTAAAGCCAACTTGCAAGCAGCTAGCGAAAATAATCTAGACGCAAACATTATAGATGAAACTACAACAGGTGCAACCGATTCAACAGCTATAAATACACCCTCGGCAACCACACACCAAGAGGGAGTAGAGCCCGAATCAGAAACAACAGCCGCAGCAGCACAAGCCGCTAAAGCAGCTAAAGAGAAGGCCGGCCAACCTGTCGTAAAAGTTAATAACCAGGAAAACAAATAGTACCATGGATAAAAAAATATTTATAGAACCATTGTTTAGAAGCAACCCCATATCGGTACTGGTACTGGGAATTTGCTCTGCACTGGCAGTAACTGTTAAGCTAGAACCAGCTATAGTTATGTCGCTTTCTGTTACTATAGTGCTTGGTTTTTCAGAAGCCATAATTTCAGTAATAAGAAAGACAATACCAAATAGAATAAGAATTATAGTACAGCTGGTAATTGTAGCAATGCTTGTTATTTTAGTAGACCAAATACTTAAAGCATTTGCATATGAAGTTAGTAAACAACTCTCTGTTTTTGTTGGGCTAATTATAACCAACTGTATTATAATGGGCAGAATAGAGGCCTTTGCACTTGCAAACAAACCTTGGCCTTCATTTGTAGACGGCATAGGAAACGGCCTTGGATACGGCATAATACTAGTAGTTGTTGCATTTTTCCGTGAACTATTTGGCTCAGGAACCCTAATGGGATACAATATAGTTCCCGCTTCTTGGTACATCAAGAACGGCGGCTTCTACGAGAACAACGGCTTATTCATTCTTCCTCCAATGGCTCTAATTCTAGTAGGCATGTTTATATGGGTACAAAGAAGTATTCAAAAAGAATTAATTGAAAAATAATAACACATTACAGCAATGCAAGATTTAATAAGTTTATTCGTAAAGTCTATTTTTGTAGACAATATGGTATTTGCATACTTCCTTGGAATGTGTTCATACCTCGCAGTATCTAAAAACATCAAAACAGCAGTAGGTCTTGGGGCAGCAGTTATCTTCGTATTAGGAGTAACTCTTCCTGCAAACTACCTGTTAGATAAATATGTATTATCAGAAGGTGCACTAGTTTGGCTTAATCCAGATTATGCAGGCCTAGACCTTAGCTTCCTAAGCTTTATCATTTTCATAGCAGTTATTGCTTCAATAACTCAGCTAGTAGAGATGGTAGTAGAGAAGTTCTCTCCCGGTCTTTACACATCCCTTGGAATCTTTCTTCCGCTAATAGCAGTAAACTGCGCCATTCTTGGAGGCTCACTGTTTATGCAAGAGAGAGGTTACGCAACCCTTGCAGAGGCAACTGTCTTTGGAATAGGTTCGGGAGTTGGCTGGTTCTTAGCAATTGTTGCCCTGGCAGCTATTAGAGAGAAATTATCTTACTCTAACGTACCCGCTCCACTTCGTGGTTTAGGACTCACCTTTATTGTAGTGGGCCTAATGGGAATAGCCTTTATGAGTTTTATGGGAATTAAACTATAGGAAGAAATATCATGAATTTAACACTTATAATAGTTGTATCGATTATTGCGTTTTTAGTAGTAACCCTTCTTTTGGTAGCACTACTACTATACGCCAAAACTAAATTAACACCAAAAGGCAAAGTTAAAATGACCATTAACTCAGATAAAGAGTTAGAGGTTTCTCCTGGAGAAAACGTTCTTGCCCTACTATCTAATAACTCTATTTACTTGCCGAGTGCCTGTGGTGGTAAAGGAACTTGCGGTATGTGCAAGTGCCGAGTTACCTCTGGCGGTGGAGAGATTCTCCCTACCGAGGTTGGCTTCTTCACTCGTAAGCAGCAGCAAACCCAATGGCGCCTAGGTTGCCAAGTTAAGGTAAGAGAAGATATAGAGATAGAGGTGCCAGAAGAGGTAATGGGTATTAAGAAATGGGAATGTGAAGTAGTTAGCAATAACAACGTAGCAACCTTCATTAAAGAATTTGTAGTTAAACTACCAGAAGGCGAACATCTTGCTTTCCGCTCTGGTGGCTACATTCAAATAGATATTCCTCCTTGTGAAATAGACTTCTCTAAAGATATAGATGTTCAACCAGAATTCCGCGAAGATTGGGATAAGATGAACCTTTGGTCACTAAAGATGAAAAACACAGAAGAGACTTTCCGTGCATACTCAATGGCCAACCACCCTGCCGAGGGCAACATCATCATGCTCAACATCCGTATTGCCACCCCACCATGGGATAGAAGCAAAGGAGCCTTTATGGGAGTTAACCCTGGTATCTGCTCTTCATTTGTATTCTCGCGCAAACCAGGCGACAAAATAACCATCAGCGGCCCTTACGGAGATTTCTTCATCAAAGAGACCGATAACGAAATTGTATTCGTAGGAGGAGGCGCCGGAATGGCACCAATGCGTTCCCACATCTTCCACCTATTCCACACCGAGAAAACAACCCGCAAAGTAAGCTTCTGGTACGGAGCTCGCTCTATGCGCGAAGTATTCTACGAAGAAGATTTCCGCTCAATAGAGAGAGACTTCCCTAACTTCACATTCCACCTTGCACTAAGTGACCCTAAGCCCGAAGACAACTGGACCGGAGCCACCGGCTTCATTCACCAAGTTCTTCTAGACAACTACCTAAGCAAGCACGAATACCCAGAAGATATCGAATACTACCTATGCGGCCCACCAATGATGAACAGCGCTGTAACCAGCATGCTAGACAACCTTGGCGTTCCAGAAGAGAACATCGCCTTCGACGACTTCGGCGGCTAACCAACTTTCCCAAAACCATCACTAAGCATCTAGCTTAGAATAGCTTAAGCAAAAGGGAATTTACAATCACAAAAAAGAGATGCTTAACAGCATCTCTTTTTTTTCACACTTTCATCGCCGTGGTTTTTAGCATCTACCTGGTAATCAGCCATACACACTTTCATCGCCGTGGTTTTTAGCATCTACCTGGTAATCAGCTATACACACTTTCATCGCCGTGGTTTTTAGCATCTACCTGGTAATCAGCCATACAC
>CAZHHY010000141.1:0-4740 GCA_964532375.1 uncultured Muribaculaceae bacterium | reverse complement strand
CTCTACCTGCACTATAGTTTTCTCCTGTATCCTAAATAAAGAAAGCAGCCCTACTCTTAGCATTGGGTTAGACAATTATACAATTCCTCTTAATACAAAGGGTGCTATAATTGGTCATGCATACTGCAACTCCCATTCAAAAAAAAATAATTTAAAGCTAATTAAAGATACCTCGGCACTCTTTAGAGTAGATAAAAAAGGGCATATTGCCCTTAAAGAAGAGGTTGAGCTAGATAGCAGTGCAGATGTTTTCTCTTATGGAGTAACTATTGAGGTAAATGGTAAACTTAAAGATATTGAGATGGTTAAAGATGAATTTCTAACAAATAAAATAGTGGCTCACAGGGGGGCGTGGAAAACAAAAGGGTATAGCCAAAACTCTTTAAGCTCTCTGAAAGAGGCTATAAAGCTAGGTTGTGGCTGGACTGAATTTGATGTTTGGCTCTCTGCAGATGGGGTTCCCGTACTAAGCCACGACCCTATTATTGGTAGACTAGAGGTAGAGAACAGTACTGTTAGTAAGTTGCAGGAAATTGAACTCAAAAATAACGATAGAGTACCAACTTTAGAACAGTATCTTTTAGAGGCTAAAAAACAAAATAAGACAAGACTTTTTTTAGAGATGAAACCTTCTGGTGTTAGTAGTGAAAGGGGCCTTGCTCTTGCAGAGGAGTGTGTTAAAATGGTTCATGCAACAAAGGCTCAAGCGTGGGTAAACTATATTAGTTTCGATATTAACTTACTTATAAAAGTTATAGAGCTAGACCCATATGCACAAACTGCATACTTAGGAAAAGATATAACTCTTGAGGAGCTTCACGATTTGGGAGTTACTGGAATAGATTTTCATAAATCTATGTTCCAAGAAGACGACACTCTCATAGAGTCTGCTAAGGAATTGGGCGTGAGCACAAATGCTTGGACAGTGAATGAACGCGAAGAGATGGAGTTTCTTATTGCACTTGGTCTTGACTACATTACAACCAACGAGCCCGAGCTACTCAAATCTATTCTTGAAGAGATGGCCGTCTCTCCAGATTAGAAACTAAGACCTAACACAAAATACGTTGTAAAAGTTTCCCACCCTGTAACTTGGTGACACAAAATCATCCATCAGATGAAATTTTCTATTAACTAAACTCCGACCTGAATTTATCTTATATTTGTTAGAAGATATTGCAAATAAAGTGATGGATAAAAACTTTTCTAAGCTCTATAGTTCAAAGCAAGAATTAATACTGGAGCTAACCAACTATTTCTTTTATGGAATAATGAATAATAGCCAATTAAATGAATAAACTTGCAATAATAATATCTCTTTTTTGCACTCTCCTTATTAGTACCCAGGTGCAGGCTCAACATCTTTTTGAGTTTGATGGCCAGGCATCTTTATATGGTAGTTATAGTCCCAATAATGATTTGAACCTGTTTGTTGGAGGCCGCTATTTACCAGAGCTAAATTATGGTTACACTTTTAAGAACAAATCTTTGCTAGATTTTGAGGCCTCGGCAAATATTTATGGATCGGTGCTTTTTAACGCATTTGATAGTTCTAAAACAGATGGTGAGATAAAACCACACAGGTTATGGGCAAGATATAGTGGAAATCAGTTTGAAGTAAGAATGGGACTACAGAAGATTAACTTTGGGACAGCTACCATTCTTAGGCCTCTACAATGGTTTGACCAAATGGACCCTAGAGACCCTTTGCAGTTTACTACTGGGGTTTATGGTGCATTAGGGCGCTACTATTTTTTAAATAATGCCAATATATGGGCTTGGGTGCTTTATGGAAATGAGAATGCCCGAGGGTTTGAGCCAATGAGTAGCAAAAAAAACAGTCCAGAATTTGGTGGTCGTGTTCAGTTGCCTGTTCCAAAAGGTGAAATTGGCTTTACTTACCATCACAGAAATGCTTCTTCAAAAGAGTTAGCCACACTCCCTGCTTATGACAATATTCCCGAAAATAGATATGGGTTAGACGGTAAATGGGATGTAGAGGTAGGTGTTTGGTTCGAAGCAGTTCATATTAACAAAGCCAAAGATGTTGGAATCCTTACAAATCAATCATTTTTAACAGTTGGAGTAGACTACACCTTTGCTTTAGGAAGTGGACTCAATGTAATGGTAGAGAACATGCTCATTTCGTACAATAAAAACAGTTTTGATTTTAAGGATAACTCAAATATTACAGCCACCTCTATAACGTATCCTCTTGGATTTTTCGATAATATAAGCACCATATTTAATTACTCTTGGAAATCTAAAGAGCTCTCTTTTTTCCTTAATTACCAACACCAATTTAAAAAACTTACAGGCTATATAATGGCGTACTACAACCCAAGCACTCAACCAACAATGGGTGCTGTTAGTTATGAAAACTCCTTCTCTGGAGCAGGGTTCCGCCTAATGCTAGTGTTTAATCATTAAAAGAATCAATTATGCAAGACAAGATTATTGTTACCGAAAACTTAGTGAAACGTTACCCTGTTGGAGATGGGCAATTTACAGCACTTAGCGATATAAATTTAACATTCCAAAAAGGTGAATTTTCGGGAATCATTGGGCCTAGCGGTTCTGGTAAAACCACCCTGTTAAATATTTTAGGTTCGTTGGATTCCCCAACAGAGGGAAGTGCTACTGTGTTGGGAAATAAAATATCAGATTTATCTCATAAAGAGGCTGCACAACTAAGAAATATGCATATTGGCTTTATTTTTCAAGTCTATAATTTGCTGCCAGTATATACGGTATTTGAAAACGTAGAATTTGCTCTAATTTTACAAAAGCGAAGTGCAGCCGAAAGAAAAAAAGAGGTAATGCAAGCATTGGAGTGGGTTGGATTGGAAAATATGGCAAACAAAAAGCCATCTAAACTATCTGGAGGCGAAGGGCAACGTGTAGCAATTGCAAGAGCAATGGTAAAACGGCCACAATTAGTTCTGGCCGATGAACCTACTGCCAATCTAGATGCCAAAAACGCCCATTCAATTTTGCAAACCATGAAAAAGCTCAATCAAGAGCTTAATACAACCTTTCTGTTTTCTACTCATGACGAGAAAGTCATGGCATACCTTAACCGCCTAATAACTCTAGAAGATGGTAAAGTGGCTAGTGACTCACTTAAAGAAGGCAGTGGCCCATTAAGAGAAGAGAAAAATGCACAAATAAAAACTGCTCAATAATGAAACTGGCATTTCATTTAGCATATAAAAACCTAATGGGCGCAGGTCTTAGAACTTGGCTCAATGCAGGTGTGCTATCATTTGCCTTTATAGTAATTATCTTCTATAACGGGCTCATAGATGGTTGGAACCAACAGGCAAAAGTAGACGGTATTAATTGGGAGTGGGGTTACGGTCATTTAGTTAATGACAAATACGACCAATATGATGCATTCACAATTGAAGAGGGTCATGGGCAATTGGCACAAGAAAAAGAGAAAAACCTTACACCAATTTTAATTAGGCAAGGAAACATATACCCCAACGGCAGGTTAATGCCTATCCGCATTAAAGGTATAGACCCCAATCAAACAACAGTTTATATACCTAGCCAAATTTTAAACCAAAGCGATGCTCAATACCCTGTACTAATGGGGCAACGCATGGCAGAGAGTGCAAAAGTTACAATTGGAGACCAAGTTCTTATGCGCTGGAGAGATAAAAACGGCACTTATGATGCAGCCACTGTTACTGTTGCTGGCACATTTGAAACCACCGTGCCTTTTGTAGACGGGGGGCAGGTATGGATCTCTATAGATAAACTTAGAGAGATGACTTTGCTAGAAAATAGAACAACATATTTTATTGCAAATGAACAATACCACCATAGAGAAACCCCTGGTTGGATTTTTGAAAATCAAGAGTATCTAATGCGAGAGCAAACAAAATTGATAAACACAAAAAAAGTAAGTGGTTCTATCTTATACGGTGTATTAATGCTACTAGGGTTACTCGCAATTTTTGACACTCAAGTTTTATCAATTTTCAGGCGACAAAAAGAGATTGGAACTTATATTGCTATGGGAATGACCCGTTGGCAAGTAGTTCGTATGTTCACTGCCGAGGGTGGAATGTATAGTGTTTTTGCTACTATTTTAGGCGCAATATACGGAATTCCAATATTATGGTACTTATCTGTAAAAGGGATTAGTTTTGGAACAATAGGAGCAGAAGCAGGCATTATAATGGCAGAGAAAATGTATCCTATTTATGGAATTGGCTTAATACTCTTTACAATATTAATAGTAATTCTCTCTGCAACCATTGTCAGTTTTCTACCAGCTCGCAAAATTGCCCGAATGAACCCAGTAGAGGCTTTAAAAGGAAAAATATCATGATCAAGTTTATTTTTAAAGCAATATTAAGAGATAAAAATAGAAGTATACTACCAGTTATGGTTGTTGCTATAGGGGTGTTTTTAACCATTGCCCTTAGTGGGTATTTAACTGGCATGTTGGGTGATATTGTAGACCAAACCGCTCGTTTTCAAACAGGTCACGTAAAGGTTATGTCTAGGGCTTATGCCCAAAACATAGACCAGCTACCCAACGATCTTGCTCTGTTGGGTATAGACAAAGTGCACCAAGAGCTAGAGAATGACTTTCCAGATTACACTTGGGTAAACAGAATTAATTTTGGAGGCATTATTGATGCTCCTGGTTCAAATGACAAATCTAAGGGACAAGGGCCTGCAATGGGAATGGCAATAGAGCTCTTTTCAAATAATAGTGGAGAG
>CAZHHY010000140.1:0-4758 GCA_964532375.1 uncultured Muribaculaceae bacterium | reverse complement strand
CTAATTTTCTTATTGCTTTCATCTCTATCTCTTATTACGACATTTCTTTAATCATAAGCTCAATACCTTGAGAGAGTATCTGCTGAATCTCTGTTTTGGAAGGGCAAACAAATTCACAAAGAGCAAGATCTTCTTCTATTACTTCGTATATTCCCAATGCTTCCATCTCATCTATATTTTGAGCCATAATAGCTTTAATTAAATACATAGGGTAGATGTCCATTGGAGTTACCTTCTCATATACCCCAGTCATAACTAGAGCTCTCTCGCCTCCGTTAAGGTTGGTATCTAACGAATATTTTTTCTTAGGGAACAGCCAAGAGAAATAGGAGTGAGAAACGCTGAATTTCTTAAGACGCATAGGTTTTATCCATCCTAACATTTCGTGGTAATTACCTTCGCTAAGTAGTGTTATTTGATTATGGAAAAAACCGAGGTAGCCTTGAGCCCCCACGTTGTCTCCTGTGAGTGCGTTACCGCTCACATATCTTACTGGAAGATTCTCGTCTGAGTCGCTCTTGTATTCTTTGCTCTCTTTTTCTACGAATGATTTAATTTCACTCATGCACATTCCAGGAAGAGTCTCTATATAGCTAGGGTCTTGTGCTCTTGGGCCTGTAATGGCAATTACTTTTTTAATGTCGAAAATGCCTTTTAAAAAGAGCTTTCCTATTGCTGCAACTGAGTACATGTCTATTGTCCAAACTATATCACCTTTATTAATGGGGCTTATGTGGTGAATTTGAACTCCAACGTTACCAGCAGGGTGCGGGCCGTCAAATGTATGAATAATGCTTTTCTCTAATCTGTGGAAAGGGCTGCTAGCATAGTGTGACGAGTGTAGTGATAGATGAACTCCTCCTGTAGATAGCTTATTAAGAACAGAAACTCCCATTTGAATATTCTCTATTTCGCCTTTTAGAGCGAAGTCTAGATTGGGTGCAAGTGGTGCAGAGTCGAATCCAGAGATAAAGATTGCTTTTGGGTTAGCAGTTGGGTTGGCTATTGTGCCGTATGGCCTTTGCTTTATAGCTGCCCAAAGGCCGCTTTCTGCAAGGGTTTCAATAACCGCTTCTTTTGTAGCCGTGCGTAATTCCGGAGTTGTAATGTTTAGATATTCGTTTTTACCATCGGCTTCAATTGTTACAGCAAGCAGTTTTCTTTTTGCTCCTCTAACAATTTCCAGAACTTTTCCACTTACCGGTGAGCAGAGCTTGATGCTGGGATTCATTTTGTGGGCAAGTACGGGGGTACCCGCTTTTACCTCATCTCCTTCCTTGACTAATAATCTAGGGTTAAATGCTTTAAAGTCGGTTGGCTTTACAGCAACAATACCCGGCGATATTGTTTTGGAAATTTGGTCTTGCGCTTCTCCTTTGAGAGGAACGTTAAGACCTTTGCGTAATCGAATGTGGTTTGACATTGTATTTATCGAATATGATTTGACATTTTTATAACCAATTGTGATTTTGTTTTCTTTAATCAGTAATGATTTTACATTTTGCTAATCAATTGTTCTTTTGTTTTTTATTTACGTTTTGTCAATTATATGTTAATTCACATAAAATTTCCAATAATTTGGCGCAAAGATACACATTATTTGTAATTTTGCAGATAATGGACAGAGATTTTTCGATAATAACGGATGGGCTAAATAGTGCTCAAAAACAGGCGGTTGAGGAGTTTGAAGGCCCGTCGCTCATTATTGCAGGTGCAGGTTCGGGAAAAACCCGTGTGCTCACTTGTAGAATTGCTAATATTTTAAATCACGGACACAGAGCGGGTTCTATACTTGCGCTCACCTTTACCAATAAGGCTTCAAAATCTATGAAGGAGCGAATTGCTTCTTTGGTAGGCAAAGAGAATGCTCGGCACTTATGGATGGGTACTTTCCACTCGGTTTTTGTAAGATTCTTGCGAGAAGATGCTGGTTTGTTGGGCTTTCCTAGTGCTTTTACAATATATGATAGTTCCGATTCAAGAAGTGCTATTCGAAATTGCATAAAGGAGTTGAATTTAGACGAGAAGATATACAAACCAAAATCTGTTCTTGCTAGAATTTCTATGGCTAAGAACAATTTGGTTACCGTGGGTGCCTATATGAATAATGCAACTTTAATGCAAAACGATGCTATGGCCAGGATGCCAAGGATTGCCGAGGTGTATGCTTTATATGAGAAGAGATGTAGGCAGTCTGGAGCAATGGATTTTGACGATATTCTACTCTATAGTAATATATTATTAAGAGATTTTCCAGAGGTTTTAGAGAAATTGCGTAGTAGATTCTCATTTATACTTGTAGATGAGTACCAAGATACTAATTACTCACAATATCTTATTGTTAAAAAGCTCTCTGCAAACCATAGAAACATATGTGTGGTGGGAGACGATGCACAGAGTATTTATGCTTTTAGAGGCGCAAGAATAGAAAATATTCTCAACTTTAGAAAAGATTACCCCGAGGCCAAAGAGTTTCGTCTAGAACAGAACTATAGATCTACTCAAACTATTGTGAAGGCTGCAAATTCGCTAATTGCAAAAAATACCAATCAACTTAAGAAGGAGTGTTTCTCGGCTGCGGGAGATGGCGATATAATAGAGGTGGTAAAAGCCTATACAGATCAAGAAGAAGCTTTCTTGGTTGCCTCGTCTTTGGTAGATCGTCTATACAAAGAGAAGGCTGCCTATAGCGATTTTGCTGTGCTTTATAGAACCAATGCTCAATCTAGAGCTGTAGAGGAAGCATTGCGCAAACGTGGTGTGCCTTACAAAATTTTTGGTGGCAATTCTTTTTACGATAGGATAGAGGTTAAAGATATGATGGCCTATATGCGGTTGTTGGTAAACCCCAAAGACGACGAGGCTTTTAAGCGTGTGGTAAATGTTCCTGCCCGTGGTATTGGTGCTACTTCTTTGGGCTACCTAGCTGCTGCTGCTAATGCTGCTGGCCTCTCCCTTTGGGAGGCGCTGCAAAGCGCAGGAGCCAATGGTATTGCCAATGGCTCACTCTCTAGCACTGGCACACCGGCTAGCACCAACACACCCGCCAGCAATGACCTGCCTGGCACAGCTGCCAGCAATAACCTGCCTGGCACACCCGCTACTGTTGTGAATTTGCAAGAGTATGGGCTCAAAGGCGCTGCATTCAATAAGTTTGTAGAGTTTTGCTCAATGATTTCTGAGGTTCGTTCTAAAGTTGAAACCCTAAACGCCTACGATATCTCTATGGAGATTTTTGTTAAAAGTGGCTATGCTACATTGCTTAAAAGCGATAACACAATTGAAGGGCAAACTCGTGTAGAGAACGTAGAGGAGCTATTCAATTCAATGAAATCTTTTGTAGAAGAGCGCGAGGCCGAAGCCGAAGTTGAAGCTCAATTTAATATTGACTCACAAATTGATCTCGATGTGCAATCCAATATTGACTCGCCTAATTTTAAGGCTAATGAAAAGCCTCCTGTGCTCAGTTCCATTCCTTTGCAAGCCGCGCTATTAAATGAGTACTTAGAAACTATTTCACTCATGAGTGCAATTGACAATGAGAATTCAGAAGAAGACAACAATAAGGTGAGCTTGATGACTGTACACTCGGCAAAGGGGCTTGAGTTTTCATACATATATATAATAGGTTTAGAAGAGAATCTATTCCCTTCTGTAAATAGTGCAAGTAGTGAAAGTGAGATTGAAGAGGAAAGACGGCTCATGTATGTAGCTCTTACAAGAGCAAAGCTTGCTGTAACTATCTCTTATTCTCAAACAAGATTCCGTTGGGGGTCGCATGTGAGTTACCCACCAAGTAGATTTTTAAGAGAGATAGATAAGAAATATTTGAATTGGCCCGATTTAGAAAGCGAGTTAAGTGGCCGCGCATTTGGTGGTGGGTCATTTGGTTCTAGCACAGAAGATGATTACGCTAGCTCTAGCGGTTCTCGTTGGTCTAAAGGTTCTGGTAATTCTACCAACCCTAGCGGCTCAAAATGGTCTAGTAACTCGGCTGGCTCTTCTGCACCTTCTGCATCAAATGCTCCTTACATTAAGAAAAAGCCCGCTTTTACTCCACCCAAACCACCTAATCCTAATTTTCAAGCCGATCCTATTTTTAAACTCTCAGAGGGTCAGCGAATTGAGCATGATAGATTTGGGTTTGGACAACTGTTAAAAATAGAAGGAGACCCGCTTAATTTAAAAGCAGTTGTAGATTTTGACGAGGGAGGTCGAAAAATTTTACTATTAAAATTTGCTAAACTAAAAGTTGTAGAGATATAGAACAACTTTGGCACAGGTTTTGTAGGTAGTATAGGTGAAGTTTTTCATAGTTTAAGTTTAGGTTAAGTAGTGAGGTTTTATCCAACAGGGTAAGACCTCATGAAATTTTAGGACCTACCCAATCGTAAATGTTCACAAAATATTGATACACGATTAATTTACTCGTAAATATCTACAAAATAATGATATGCGAATTACCTGAAAATAGTTGCAAATAATTTTTATTAACAAGCAATTTTGGCACAGGTTTTGTAAATAGTATAGTTGAAGTTTTTCATAGTTTAAGTTTAGGTTAAGTAGTGAGGTTTTATCCAACAGGGTAAGACCTCATGAAATTTTATAGATACCCAATCACATTTGCTAAATGCTATTTATAATTCCCAATTTAAAGGATAAGTTGCAGGGTATTATAGGTTTCTAAAGAGTGTTTAAGATTCGCTACTTTATTTTGAATTAGAAAATATTTGCATAAGAAGAGATAATTGTAAAATA
>CAZHHY010000139.1:0-4771 GCA_964532375.1 uncultured Muribaculaceae bacterium | reverse complement strand
TATAACTATTAAGATAATTTTTCTTTCTGGAGAAGAACATGGCTTACTAGGAGCATCTCATATGGCAAAAATTGCACGTGAACAGAACTGGAACGTTATTGCTGTGATAAACAACGATATGATCTCTAACTCACAATCTAGCGATACCGATATTAGAAATAATAGCAAACTAAGAGTATTTTCAGAAAACATTCCTTTTGTAGAATCTGAACAACAAGCAAAAGAGAGAACATATAACTCAGCAGAAAACGACAGCCCCTCTAGGCAACTTGCGCGCTATATTAAAGAGACGGGAGAGAGATATACATCTAATTTAGAGATAAAACTTATTTACCGCATAGATCGTTTTGGCCGAGGTGGAGACCATACTCCTTTTTGTAAAGAGGGGTTTACGGCTGTTCGTGTTTGTGAATATTATGAAAATTACGATCGCACTCATAAAATTACCGAAACAATAAATGGAAGAGATTATGGTGATGTAATTACAGGAGTAGATCTTGAATATCTTAGAAAGAACAGCATTGTAAATCTATCTACAGTTATGAATTTGGCTTACGCCCCTGCTGCCCCACAAAATGTCTATACAGATGCTTCAGACCTCTCTAACTTTTCAAAAATCTCTTGGCAGGCTCCCACTTTGGGTGTAAAACCTGCTGGATATTATTTACTTATGCGTGAAACAGATAAATCTGAATGGGAAAGAAAGATATTCGTTAAAGGTGAATCTGCTGTGGTTCCTTATAGTAAAGACAACTATTTCTTTGCAGTACAGGCCGTAAGTGAAGCAGGTAACGAAAGCCTTGCAGTTTTCTCAAAAGGAAAGCGGTAGTATCTGGTAATAGCTCTCAAGACAATTTTATGATAAGATCTTACTTAACAAAGCAATATGAGAATTAATCATTACTCTTTCTCCTTTATAGGATGTGGGAATCTTGCCTACAGAATGTCTCTTGAACTTCAAAAAAATGGGCATTCAGTTAATGCAATTTATGGTAGAGATTTGGAGAAAGCCTCTAAACTTGCTTATATTTTAAATAAAACCGAACACTCACCTAACAATAATAGTATAGAGACAGTTGCCACATCCAACTTAGAAGATGTGCTAGAGAGCGATATTGTGATTATAGCAGTATCAGATAATGCTATAGAAGGGATTGCATCTTTACTTTTAGAAGAGGCAAAAAAAAGAAATAAATATCCTCTTGTTTTACATAGCAGCGGCGCAACTCCATTGTGCGTTCTCAATGGATTCCCTAGGCACGGTGTTTTATATCCATTAATGACTCTTTCTGTTACAAAACCAGTTGACTTTAGCCTTGTTCCATTTTTCCTAGAATCTTCTTCAAAAGAGATAGGGCAACTCCTTAAAGATATTTGTTATACACTCAATGCAGAATATAGAGAGATTGACTCCAATGAGAGAGCGCAGCTACACGTATCTGCTGTCTATGTGAGTAACTTCATAAATTATCTTACCGGTTTGGCATTCGATTTGTCTAAACCAAACCACATGTTTCTTATGCCTTTGGCTATAGAAACCATAAGAAAAGCGTTTTTGTATGAGCATCCTAGTTTGGTTCAAACAGGGCCTGCCATAAGAGGAGACGTTGATACAATTAACAAACATTTAAAACTACTAGAGAAATACCCAGAACATAAAGAGGTTTATGAACTTCTCTCGGCAAACATATTTCAAAAAAGAAAAAAAGATTAATATGTCTAATTACAAAGTTAAGTTATCTAATATTAAAGCATTTGCATTTGATGTAGATGGAGTATTTACAGATGGTTCCGTTTTAGTTACCGAAGAGGGAGGCTTTCTTAGAATTCATAATGCCAAAGATGGATATGCTGTAAAAATGGCAACCCTAAATGGGTATCCAGTCTCTATAATAACCGGTGCAGCTACCCATAGTATTAAATTGAGGTTTGAGCCGCTTGGTGTAAAAGAGATATATCTATCTTCAATAAATAAAATGCCCGATTTTATGGATTTCTGCTCTAAACACAATTTGCACCCTTCACAGGTGTTGTTTATGGGAGATGATATTCCAGACATAGATATACTCAAAATTTGCGGTTTGGCTTGTTGCCCCTCTGATGCGGTTAATGAGGTTAAAGAGGTGTGTGAATACATCTCTATTTATCCAGGAGGCAAAGGCTGTGTGAGAGATATAATTGAGCAAACGCTCAAGATTAAAGATTTATGGCATAAAAACGACCAGGCCTTCTCTGGTTAGGGCGGCTATACATGGTTAAAGCCTATAAGTTCTATTTAATAAAACTAATCGATGACCCTTCTTAAAGAGAAAGCAAAAGATTACAGGATAATATTGGCGTCTGGCTCTCCTAGAAGAAAGGAGCTGCTAGCTGGTTTAGATATAGATTTTATTGTCGAGATAAATGGCAATATAGATGAAAGTTTCGACCCTACTTGTGATCCCAAAGAAATATGTGAGCTACTCTCGCTAAAAAAATCCGAGGAGTTTCGTAGAGAGTTGCAGCCAAAAGAGATATTGATTACAGCCGATACACTTGTTACATGTAATGGCGAAATTTTAGGTAAACCAATAGATAGAGGTGATGCCATTAAAATGTTAGAGAAACTCTCGGCACGTAGTCATAAAGTAATTACTGCTGTAACTTTAAGAGATAGAAATAGATGTGAGACTTTCTCGGTAGAGACAATTGTTTTCTTTAAAAAACTCGAAAAAGATCAAATTAATTACTATATAGACTACTATGCACCTTTTGATAAAGCCGGTTCATACGGAGTTCAAGAGTGGATTGGTTACACTGCAATCTCTAGAATTGAAGGCTCCTACTTTAATGTTATGGGATTACCGGTAGATGAGTTAAGCGATAGATTACTCGAGTTTATCTATTTGTCAGAATGATTGTATCTCCTTTAACTTCTATGCCTCCCCTATCTGCCATATCTCTTAGTATATCTAGGTAGCATTTGGTTTCGTCATTAATTAATAGAGACAAATCGTCTAAAGTCCTTGGAGATTCAATTAACAATTCAACAAGTTTACGCTCAATTTGCTGTTCGTAGCCTTCGGCTTCACGCTGTTTTTTCTTGCCAATGCAAATATCACAAATGCCACAATTCTTCCACTCAGTTTGTCCAAAATACTCAACTAAAGAGCCAGAGCGACATTTATTACTCTCTTTAGAGTAAGAAATCACAGATTCAATCCTTTTAGAAAATGAAGATAACTTTTTGTTGTAGCTCTCTTTTGAGATATAGAACCCCTGCTCTACTTCTCTCTCTTGGTTGAAAATTAGTAACGGCGACTTAGCGCCCGGTATGTAAGCGATAACCTTCATTTGGGAAAGTCTTATTAGCATTTCTGTTGTGGCGGCTTTACTATTTCTTATTGTTCTAGCTATAAGCTCTTCGTCTATAGAAACATAACTAGAGAAAATACCTTGATATAATCTTAATAAAGATTTAATAAGAGTATCTAACGCATCGTTCTTTAATTGCACCCCGTAAAGTGCATCTCTGTTAATAATAAACATTACTCTTGAAGGGTTATCTAACTCTTCGGTGAGTTTTAAAATGCCCTCGCTCTCTAAATACTTAATAGCATAGTATGCTGTAGGCGCATGAAGTTTGTATTCTCTAGAGAAGTCTATAAGGTTAAACCTTACTGCAAGCCCCCTGCCATGCCCATATGCAATATCAAAAAACCTATATAGCTTTTGATAGATAGAAGCAAGATATTCTGTATCTGGAAATGTAATTCGAATAATTTGTCTAAGGCGTTTAATATCATAATTATTCCACAACAATGCAGCATAAGATTGTTTACCATCGCGGCCTGCCCTACCAGCTTCTTGATAATATGCCTCTAAAGATTCTGGCATATCGAAATGACAAACAAATCTAACATTGCCTTTGTCTATTCCCATTCCAAATGCATTGGTAGATACAATAACATTTGTATTACCATTCATCCAGTCGTCTTGTTTTGCCGCTCTAAGTTTAGAAGAAAAACCAGCATGATATGAATCGGCAGAAACACCTTGAGATTTTAAAAAATCTGCAATCTCTTGTGCTTTTTTACGTTCTCTAACATATACTATTCCAGAGCCAATTACAGATTTTGCTATTTTAAGCAGAGAACCATTTTTATCTTCGGTATAGCGTACCACGTAAGAGAGATTGTCTCGCTCAAAATTTCCTTTAATTAGTAGCGGATTTTCAAACCCCAAATTATCCATAATATCTTGAGTAACCTCTGGGGTGGCTGTGGCAGTAAGAGCAATTATGGGGATTTTTCCAGTATACTCTAATATCTCTTTTATTTGTAAATAATCTGGCCTAAAATCGTACCCCCATTGAGATATACAATGGGCTTCGTCTACAGCTATAAATGAAATATTCATTTTTTGCACTCGTGTTCTGAACATTTCTGTTTTAAGTCTCTCTGGCGAGAGGTATAAAAACTTATAGTCTCCATAAATAGCATTATCTAATGCTGCGTCTACCTCGCCTGCACTTAACCCAGAATGAACAGCCAATGCCTTAATTCCTTTGCGTCTTAAACTCTCTACTTGGTCTTTCATTAGAGCAATTAGAGGCGAAACAACAATGCAGATACCCTCTTGCATTAAAGCAGGTATTTGGAAACACAAAGATTTACCCCCGCCAGTAGGTAAAAGAACCAAAGTATCTTGTCTGTTCACAATAGAATTTATAACCTCTTCTTGAAGAGGCCTAAAGCTATTGTGAGACCAATACTTTTTTAAAATTTCGAGT
>CAZHHY010000138.1:0-4883 GCA_964532375.1 uncultured Muribaculaceae bacterium | reverse complement strand
CCCGATGCAAACTCCACAATGAGGCTAACCTTTGGTGTGGCTGGTGGTCTTAAACCAAGAGATGCTGTAAAATATGATTATTTGACAACAACTCAAGGCATACTAGAAAAGGCCAATCCTAACGACTATGAATTTAAAATTAAACCACAATTAGAAAAATTGCTCTCCAAAAAAGAGTGGGGCCGCTGGGGTAAAGATGGAGTTTTATATGTGAACTTTATGAGTGATAATGATATTACAGGTGGTAATTCGGGTAGCGGAGTGCTAAACGGAAAAGGAGAACTTGTTGGTCTTGCTTTCGATGGTAACCGTGAATCTATGGCGGGTGATCTATTCTTTGTAGAAGGGTATAACAAATCTGTCTCTGTAGATATTCGCTATGTGTTGTGGGTGATAGATAAGTTCGCAGGAGCAAAGCACATTATTGAAGAGATGACAATCAACTAAGGTTGTCAAGACATTAAGACTATCTAGACATTAAGTCAAGCCTTCTATAAATTACTGGCTATTGTGATATAAATAAAGGGAGTAACTATGTGAGTTGCTCCCTTTATACGTTATAGAAATTATGCTAATTTTAGATTACTACTGTTTAAAATGAATAGCCAATAGCAAGACTCAATATACCAGCATTACTACCAGTGTGATACTTAATATCAGATGCACTTGTATATGAGTACTTTGTGTCTAAGTATAGTGAGCCTGGGCGCTTGGTGGAACCTAAGAACTTGGAGTATCTAAAGCCTATTTCTCCAAACATTCTTTTAGCGGTTAAAAACTCATATTCTCTATCTAGAAGCTCTTTGTTTTGAACAGGTATAATACTTTCGCTTATTTGTTCAGAAGCACCAGCGGCTCGGTTCTTATTGAGCTTGTTTCCTACTCCACTACCAAAGCCTCCTAATAGACTAAGGTCTATCATACCTTTTTGTAACTGGAAATTCTTATTAACCTTGCCGTATGCTTGTTGTATTTTAAAATCTTGGGTGAAATAAAATGGGGTAATAAGAGAACTAATAGCAGCCACCGAGTTATAGTTATAGCTTGCACTAAAGTTCCAGTCTGGGTTACATTTAAGTGCTCCTAAGGCTAGTTCGTAGGTAGCATTTAAATTAAAAGACCTTCTTGAGAAAGCTTTGTTTTGACCATATTCTGTGAAGTAAGTGATACCACCTATTATAACAGAGCTTGTAATTTTGTCATAACTTACTTCATCGGCATATTTAGTTTTCACCTTAAGGTAATGTCTAAGATTATCTACTTCTAGTTGAGCTATCCCTTTATATTCGTAAATAGAAGATTTAGAAAGTGAGTATACTAACCGGGCTGATTTCTTCTCGGTGTCACTTCCAGTGCTGCCATCTTGGTATTTGTATGTAAACTCATTGTGGAAGCGAAAATTATCTTGTGCAAACTCTACTTGTAAAGAAGCCCCATTTACTTTATCTAGAAAACTTCTAGTAAGGTTAAGCCCCGTCTCAGACCAAGTATTTTCTAAACCAAACCATAGACCCTTGTATACGTGACCTGTATAGAGAAGTTCATTGTCTGCTACCTTAGAAAATTTAACATTTTCATGAAACTTTCTATAGTAGTAGTTGGCGCCAATATTAAAACTTCCTACACTATATAGAAGACCTCCTGTTATTTCGAAATCGAGAAGATCTGTCTTGTGCCTCAAGTCTCTCATTTTAGCTAGATTGGCAGCCTCATAATTTATCTGGAGTCCAAATCTAAGATCTTTTGTTATAGGAGCAGAAACTCCTCCGCTTAGGTTGTAACTCTCTTTTCTTTTTTCAGAAGGGCGGTCATCGGCAACTGTTAATAGATATCTATTGGGATAGATAAGCCCAGAGTTAGTCATCTTTTGACCTAAAAAATTATTATAGTCTATTTTACCAAAGAAAGTGACTTTATTAACCTTAGTATAAGAAGCTGTTCTTAACCCATAATTAAAACTATTTTCAGATTCGTAATAATTAACAAAAGGGCCATCGTTTTTTCCAAAATAGCCTTCTATAAAAGAAGCATTTTTGAAATCTATGAAATGCAAGCCGGCTGCATTATAGCTATCTGTCCAACTCTGTTTGCGTTGCAAATCGCTAAAGTGAAACAGACACTTCTCTTGTACCTTTGTATTGTCTTGAGCCACAGATGTAAGAGTGGTCAGTTGTGAAAATACAAGTGTAAATATGATTAATATATATTTATATTCTAATTTCATAATCCTGATTTTTATTATTTTTTAATTGACTGACTATCTCTAACATAAAAATCGTTGGCAGAGTTATTTGTGTCCATATAGACTATTCTACCTCCGGCGGCAGCTGTAGCTGCTTCATCAATTTTGCGATGTATTGTTTTGCCCAAATAGGCGTTTTCATTGGTCATTAATGCATAAGTAGCATCTATAGTTGCAGGGAGCCTTTTGTACCTTGAAGTATTATCAAAAGCTTCAACTCCATCTAGTATCCAAGTAGAAGGTATCATCACATATTCTGTTGCAGAGGTGGTTCCTGGTTTACGACTTCTATTGGCAGGATTATTTACATAGGCCAGAGCTCCCACTTCTGGAATCCTAAATATAACAGGAGCAGGGCTAGTTACCGAGAATGGATATGCATTTGAACCGCCCTCTTTCCATAAAAGATCTAACCAGTGCCCAACTAGATTAGCTCCTGGAGAGGGGTGATAAGATGAGTTAGTATATCTTTGGTTGTAGCACACCCAATAACCAGGTACATCTAAGTTCACAGACATTGGTCTTAATATAGTGTGGTTTACAGCCCCTGTTAGAGCTATTATAACCTCTTCTCCTGGCTGTAAAGGATGGCTCTTTCCGTTTCCAGGGAATTGCCAAACAGCTTCTACAATTGGAACCGTGTCTCTAATTACTTTTTGTCCATCGCTGTTTATATAAGACCAATCTACTGGTTTAGAAGGAGCGTTATAGGGCTCAACTACACCAAAGCAAACGCTATCTAAGTAAGCTACTTCATTGCTGTTATTGTACAGTGCAATATATTTGTCGAATTGGTAGGTTTTCATATCCTTACCAATACAGCCTCTATAGTAAACTTCTTTTATTATAAGCTGGCCTGCGTAAGATAGAGCAAGTTCTACATTAACATTAATCTCTCCCTGTAAAGAGTCTACAAGTTTTATTTGGTCTATACTTCTGTTAAAAATAGGAATTGCTCCGGAAATAGGAGTGCCCTTATCTGTAACAGAGACTCTATAAAAGCCGTATTGAAGCTCTAATGATGCTTTTCCCTGTTTGTCTGAGAGTAAGTTATATACGGCCCCATTAGTTGGGTTTACAACAGTTATATTTACTCCTTCTTTTAGTTCGTGTTTAAAAGCCTCTGGATATACCAGGCTTATATTTAGCTTTCTAGTTCCCTCTAAATAGGGGTTTTCAGAAATTAATTCATCTATTTTTTGCTGACAAGACGATATAAATCCGATTAAAGCTATGACTGATAATATAAATAAACTTCTTTTCATCTTTCAGTATTTAAAATTTAATTCTCATTGTTGCGCCATATGCAAATCCTATATTTCGAGCAGTTGTACTACCTGTTGCCCAACTTCTTATTTCCGGATTGCTTTTTGTAAAATTGTTTACATAAAAAGAGATAGATGCAAGATCTCCCAACTCTTTAGTTAGACTTAAATTAGCCATAAAGTACGGGCCATTCCCATCTCTTGCAAAGGTATATGTAGTATTAGATTGCCCTATTAGCTGTGCAAAGCGAGGGTCTGCTGCCTCTTGTGCAGTGAATGGATGTATTTTTTGGTCGAATCCCATATATGCAACAGGCCATATTCCTGAATAATACTCTTTACTTCCATATACGCTACCATTCATTTTATTGCCATTTTTATCTAATATAAAAGCCCACTCTTTACCATCGAAGTAAGTAAGATTTTGAGATTGTGCATAAAGAGTACCCTCTACCCTAAGTGATATAGTCATCCTTATTTCGGGTATATGAGTGGTAGCAGTAAGGTTTGCTGTCATACCATCTTCCCATAATCCGTTGTAAGTAGTAATTCTGTCTGTTGCACCAACATAGTAACCTACAAACTCATATGATCTACCTATATTTGAAGGAAGAGTAGAGTGGGGGGCAGTTGGAGACGAAGGGTTGAGTTTTTCGTAAAGTTCTTTGGAGTAGGAGTATCTTGCATCAAATTTAAAAGAGGTTCTTATAGCCTCTATTTTTCCAAAATCTATAGATAGTTCTACACCTTGCCTTGTGCTAGGCTCGCCGTTAGTTTGTATCCCGTTTTTAACAAATGTTGTATCATTTACAGATTTTGGAATTAACACCTCTCCTAGAGATGGATTGTCAAGGTCTTTAACGAAAATATCTCCAGTGTTCTTATCTACTCTAAACTGTGGGTTATTAGGAACAGCAAAGTTCTCGTTGGTTTTGCTGTATGCATAAGGTACTAGATAGTCTTCTGTAATGTATGGAGATTTTGCCTTATTATTGTAGTAAACAACAGAAACAGCAACTCCCTTTACATTTGCATCTATCCCAAGTTCAATGTTTCGGCTCCTAGACCATTTTAGATTAGGGTTGAAATAATCTCTAAAAACACTAGTATTTGCAACATTAAAATAGCTATTATTAACACCATAATTTTTAGAATATACTAGAAAATCTTTGTACTTATCCATTGGGTAAAGGACAGAAAATGGAGGTAGCTTTTCCATCATACCCCAAGCCCCTCTAAAACTAAGTTTACGAACAAGAGCCTGTTTGCTATTATTATCAATTACTGTATAGCGTCCATTAAAACGAGGTGATGCCGATATTGCACTATTATAAGACATGTTTTTTATAATATTGCTCTCTAGCCTTATTCCTGCA
>CAZHHY010000137.1:0-4957 GCA_964532375.1 uncultured Muribaculaceae bacterium | reverse complement strand
GAAAAACTTATAAACACAATGAGTTCAAAAGAGATTCACAAATTTGCAAAAGATTTTTTCAAAACGACCAACAGAATGACTTTCATTTTCGAACCTGTACTATAGATATTTTAAACCATTTCATCTTATTGTTGTTTAAGTGTAACCAAGATTAATTATTAATGTAAAATTATATACTATTTATGAAGAAAACACTTATTATTGTCTTAGCAGCATCGCTAATGCTAGGAGGATGTGGCACTATGAGTAACACAGGTAAAGGAACACTAATTGGAGCCGGAGGCGGAGCCATATTGGGCGCCGGAATTGGAGCAATTGCTGGGAATAGCAAAGGTGCGGCAATTGGTGCAGCAGTTGGCGCGGCAGTTGGCGCTGGTACTGGTGCAATCATAGGCAACAAAATGGACAAACAAAAAGCTGAATTAGAGAAAATTGAAGGTGCATCGGTAGATACTCTTTCAGATGTGAACGGACTTAAAGCGCTAAAGGTAACATTTGCCGAGGGTATTCTTTTTGAAACCGGTAAAAGTGACCTAAGCATGGGCTCAAAAACAGCTTTAGACAAATTTGCAAAATCTTTATCCGACAACCCAGATACAGACTTAGTTATATACGGGCATACAGATAACACAGGTTCTAAAGAGGTTAACCAAAGAATTTCTGATCAGCGCGCTATGAGCGTAAGAAACTACTTGGTAAACAAAGGAGTTGGTGCAAACCGCCTTACTACAAAAGGAATGGCCTACGACCAACCGGTTGCAGACAACTCCACAGTAGCAGGCAGAGCTCAAAACCGCAGAGTAGAGGTCTATATCTCGGCAAATCAAGAGATGATTAAAAAAGCAGAAAACGCTTCTAACTAAAAGAAAAAAATATTTTAGTACATTAGTTTAGAGTAAAAGAAACTCCTCGTCATTAAATTGATGGGGAGTTTTTATTACTACTCAAGCCTCTCTCCAACAACCCAATTATACCTGCTTAGCAAAACGCTAACGGCTAGAGGTGGGTTTAACAATAGTGCCAGAGCTGTAAGGCAGTATTAGGCGAATAGCAAAGGATAGGGCCAATGTTGTAACAATAGGAATAAACCCAGGTTCTACATATTGAATACCGTAGGCCCAAACAATTTGAAGGATTGCTATAAAGAGTAGTGAAATTGCACAAAAAAGTCTCTCGGCTTTTCTCCACCGCTTAAATGAGGCAAAGAGAACAAAGAAGAAAAGGGGGTTGCACCACAGTAAGTTATAGTTAGCAGAAAGCTCGGTATGTTCGGTTATTAAAACAATTACCGTAAGGAGTAATCCCAAGAGAGAAATTAAACTTAAGTATGTATTGTTAAAAATATAGAGTAATTTCTTTTTACCGGTAACAATGCCTCTAATAAATACAAAGAGCATTACAGCAAACAAGAGAGAAAAAACAATAAAAGGAGATATTAGACTATCTATAAAGGATCTCTTCTTCTCACTCTCGGGTGCTTTGTATAAATATACATTTTCACTCACCAATGGAGCATCTATGTTATATAAAAGTGCTGTTCCATCATATAGGTTCTCTGGAAGAAACATACTCTCATAGCTGTTAATAGTTCTATCTAAGCTAGACCCTAATAGAAGATTTATCCCAAATTTGGTCCAACCATTTATATGCACATTCAATAATTCTCTATATGTAACATTGGCACTTTTTGATTCGTAATTTTCCTTAGAAAGAGCTACTAATGGAAAGATAATATCCCGTAACTCAGAGGTGCAGTTCTTATATAGAAAACTATAATAATAGTATCGATTCTGAGGCATATAAAGAACAGCAAGTCTATCTATCAATTCTTGAGTTTGAGTTTCTGCCAAATTTAAAATTTGCTCTTTCACTCCTCTTTTCTCCCATTTGAATTGCTCAATAAAATCACTTGTATATTGAATGCCAAGCATATACTTAAGCTTACCTCTTACAAATTTAATGTAAAAATAGGGGGTATTAAAATCGAACAGACCAAAATTGAACACAATATCTTTACCAGATTCAGGGTAGTAAACCCTTAATGCACTGTGGCCAAAAGTAGAGTATAGTTCATTACCTGAATCACACGTTAGTAAAGAGATTTTGGGGTAATCTACACGTTGATAGGCAGTTTGATGGGTAGCTTGCTCGTTAGCTAGTAACGTACTACTAAAGTTTATAAAGAAAATAGTAAGCAATAAAAATAAATAGAGCTTGATAGTTTTACTTTCCACGCGTTTAGTTTTTAATATCTGAAAAATAGAAATATGACAGATGCCTACTTACCTTGTCTCCAACGAGAAAATATAGATTTTGTTTTGGGAAAAATACCTCTCTGCTTTGCACGAATATCTTCTGAAATATAGAAAACATTTGAATCAAATGCAGTAAAAATTTTATCAAGTTTCTTAAGCATTTTCCTCTCTACAACGGTCTCTACAATATCAATTTCTCCCAAAGAGCCACTGCCTTGAATAAGTGTTGCACCAAAATTTTGAGCACTCAATATGCTAACAAGTTCTTTACCATTTTTAGTAGTATAGGCACGGCATAATAAAACTCCAAAAGCAATTCTTTGCTCAATAAGAATCCCAACAAAGTTACCTGCAGCATAACCACCAGCATATGCAAGATAGGCAGTTACATCGTTGGCTCTTGAGAATATCTCTGAAATTACTACAATCCATACTAAAACTTCAAAAAAACCTATTAGTGGAGCAAGGTACTTCTCTCCTTTAGAGACAAAAATTATTCTAAGTGTTCCTAGTGTAACGTCTACTATTCTACCAAAGAATATAATAAAAGGCAGTAGGTAGGGATAAGTGTCTAAGAATGCAAGCATCTATGTATTTTTTAATGATTTATAATTAAGACTCAAATATAAGGAAATCCAGTATCAATTCCTTTGTTATCCATTTATAGAGATAGAAACTAGCTTGTCTATATCAATAATGTTTATCTTTTTTCCCGATATTTTAAGAATACCATCTTTATTAAATTCAGAAAGAGTGTTAATCACACTCTCTTTTGAATACCCAAGAGCATTTGCCATCTCTTCTCTATTGAAAGGCAAATTAAAAGAATCTAAATTATACAATGAGTATAAATCTAACAAAATTGTTGCTATAGCGCCATTTACGTTTTTATGAGTAAGTTTAATTAAGTTATGTATCAAAGCATTTGTAAGTTCAGAGATTAACTTTACAATATAAACTGCAAAATCTCCATTTTCTTTAATGATTCTTTCAAATATGTCTCTGTCAAATAAAAATACCGAGGAGTCTGTTACAGAAACTGCCGAGAAGTCTAATTTCTTATTTACAAATGAGCACATAAGGCCTATAAAATTGCCCCCTTTCATAATTTTAAAGGTAGTAACCTTGCTCTTATTCTCTACATTTAGTTTTATAATACCTTTCTCTAAAAACAGTATGTGTGAGGCGGCAAACCCTTGCTTAACTATTGTCTCTCCCTCTGAATAGTTGATTCTACCACAAGAAGATAGAAGTGTTTCCTTTTGATTTTCTGTTAAAAGTGCAAACCATTCTGTCTCTTCTACATTTACTGTGCTGGGGATATATTCTTCAATTTTCATATAATTCTACTTATAAATATATGTTTCATGCAATATTACGCTTTTTTTAATAAAATATAACCTCTCTCGAAAATGAATATTGCTTTGGCAAAACTACTCTAGTGAAGGTAATGATCATTAATTTTGTAAGGAATTATTTAAAATAATAATAAAATGGCAAAAATGAGATTTAGAGTAATGGCCCACAGTGAAAGCCCAAGTAAAACAGTGATAAAAGCACGCAAGTTTCAAATTATTGTAGATGAGCCTAAAGAGCTAGGTGGAACAGACGGAGGCGCAAACCCAGTAGAGTACGTTTTAGCTGCATTTGCAGGCTGTTTAAATGTAGTTTCCCACATGGTTGCAAAAGAGATGGGTTTCGAACTACGTGGTATTGAAATAGACATTGTTGGAGATTTAGACCCGTCTAGATTGTTCGGGATGGATGTTCCAACTAGAGCTGGCTACAAACAAATAACTGTAAAACTAAAACCAGATTGCGATGTAGACAAAGAGACTCTAACCAAGTGGATGCATACTGTTGATTCTCGTTGCCCGGTAAGTGATAATATCCAGAATGCTACACCAGTAAAAATTCAACTAAAATAAATATAGGGCTACAATTAGTAGTCAATTTTCAACCCAAAAATCTCCTTAAATAGTTTAAAATAACTATACGGGGGGGGTAAGAAGTAGGTTAAATACTATTCCTCCCTGTATATTAACTGATTTGTTAAGGTTTATTGACATACTCCCTCCTATTCTAATTATCAAATATATAAATAATATCACTAGAGATATTAGATGAACAGTTTTTCGCGGAGTTGTGTAACGGGATAGAAAAGTAAAATGAAATGGGCTCTTTCATAATCAATTACACTCCCAAATTCAATTTTCCCTTGGCTAGAAAATTTCAATGCATTTATTAATAGGTGTGATAATACGGCAAGCAGCTTCTCTTTATCTGAGCAAATGATTGTTTCGCCCGAGTTCTCCCGAAAGAGTAGGGTTTTTCAAAAGATCTGCAAATCCTAACATACCGTTCATAGGAGTTCTTATTTCGTGGCTTACATTTGCCAAAAAGGCCGATTTAAGTTTGTCACTCTGCTTAGCTTTTTGCTCTACCTCCCTTAGTTTATTTAGGTGTTTTTTAGAAAAAGATAAAAAACAATACCAGTAACAACAGCATACAACAAACCCTTAAATGTTTGAAGATGCCTAACAATCTCTTTGTCATCTACTATTTCTTCAAGAATTTTATCAGAGAAGAGAATCCATAAAACTCCCATAAATATATAGGCAGTTGCTATAAGATGCTCAAACCGTATATGAAATTTATAGCCCATAATTTTCAATCATATATTAACATTCATATAAGCTTAT
>CAZHHY010000136.1:0-5024 GCA_964532375.1 uncultured Muribaculaceae bacterium | reverse complement strand
CATGGGCCAGTTAATAAGGTTTGTCTCTTCTCACGAGGTTGGTCATACTTTAGGTTTAAGGCACAACTTTGGTGGAACAGCTATTTACACAACTGCTCAACTGAGAGATCCTAAGTTTCTTAAAGAGAATGGCCATACAACTTCAATTATGGACTATTCAAGATTTAACTATGTAGCACAACCGGGAGATAATATTCCAAGGGAGTTACTATTCCCGAGCATAAGTCATTATGACCATTGGGCTATTGAGTGGGGCTATCGTCGTTTTCCAGATGTAGACGACCCTATTAAAGAGCTTCCACAAATTAATAAGTGGATTATTGAAAAGACTAAAGACAAAAGATACTGGTTTGGTACCGAGAGTAGCGCAAGTGACCCTCGCCTTCAAGCCGAAGATCTGTCAAATAACCAAATGGAAGCTAATGATTTAGGTATTAAGAATCTTAAATATGTAATGACAAACTTAGGTGAGTGGACAGCCACACCTAACGAAGACTATTCAGATCTTAGAACCATGCATTCCGAAGTTAACAGACAATTTGTACGCTACATAGGGCACGTTGTTAAATGGGTAGGCGGTGTTTATCAAGACCCTAAAACAATTGAAATGGAGGGCGACGTATATACTCCGGTAGAGAGAGAGATGCAAGTACAAGCTATGGATTTCCTAGATAAACATCTTTTCGTAAATACACCACTTTGGCTTATACCAGAAAATTATCTAAATAAATTCCCTAGCCGTGCCGAGAGCTATCTTGAAAGTGCATACTCAAATGCATTCTCTAGTTTATTGAGCAGGCGCGTAATTATGAATTTAGTTACAGACCAAACCAATCAAGGAAAAAAGGCCTTTACTGTAGAAGATATGTTTGATAGATTAAATAAATCTATCTGGAGAAGCCCTGGCCGTAACGTTGATACGTATAAGCGAGTTATGCAAAAGACATATGTGACAACACTATGCGATATGTATACAGGTTCTTCATCTGTAGGTATGAGACCTACAAAGCCAAGTGCAAACCCTAAAGATATTACAGAGTGTTCTGCTATAGCATACAGCCAGCTTAATTATCTTTTGCGAATGCTTGAGAAGGCTAATTCATCAGATTTTGTAACTAGCGCACATAACCAATATTTAAGAAACTATATTGAGAAAACATTAAATGCCCCCGTTACTTTTTAGTTCGTAATTTCTTGAAATCTAATTGATTGACAGCTATAAAAAGAGATAGAATAAATGCAGCAGTGGTTACTTCATTGATAACCACTGCGCTTTTATTTATTGTAAACTATGTTCCTAAAACACTACTCTTGCTTGGTGAAAGGCTTTTTAGCGGAGGTGGGTTGGTTCAAATTGGAGTCATCTCTATATATAGTGGTTTCTTATCATATAAAATGCAAAATAGGAAGGAGAGATCTGCTTGGCGAGTGAAAAGTTGGTTGTTATTTACCATTGTGTTTTACGGTCAGTTAATTTTGGGGATAACAGCAGATTCACTTTTCTTACTTTCAGGGAAACTCCACTTACCTATTCCTGCTATTATCTTGGCAGGGCCCATCTATCGATTTAGTTCTTGGTTTATGGTTATCCTCTTTTTAAGTACAATTTTACTTACCGGCCCAGCATGGTGTAGCCAACTTTGTTACTTTGGTGCAATTGACGGCTACAGAGCACGAAAGCAAAAGGGTAAAAAGAGATCAAAGATTCCTATAGTAATCTACAAGAATAGAAACACTATTAAACTAGGGTTTCTACTTACCATTTTAGGTGTGGCATTGATTTTAAGAATATTTGCTGCAGGCCCAGGCACAGCAACATTAATAGGTATATTTGCAGGAGTTTTAGGACTGTTTTTTATTATAGTTTTTTCTCGCAGATGGTCTTCTATGACAAATTGCACACTCTATTGCCCCATTGGAACAATTGTAAATAGAATAAAGCTTATCTCTCCTTTTAGATTTAAGATAGGTGATTCGTGCCTTAAATGCAATGCTTGTATACAAGCTTGCTCATATATGGCATTGACAAAAGAGGGCATAGCCCAAAATAAAATAGGCCCCACCTGTACCTACTGTGGAGATTGCATTTCGTATTGTGCCCACAACTCTTTTGAATATCAATTTTTGGGCTTATCTCCCGCAGCTGCAGAAAAACTCTGGATTATACTAACAGTTATTTTGCACTCGGTATTTCTTGCTGTTGCTAGAATCTGATTTAGAGCGGTCTAGCTAGTTTTTGGGTAATGTCCCATAGAACAATACCTACAGAGACAGAGATGTTGAATGAATGCTTGGTACCGTATTGGGGAATCTCAAGGATGGAATCACTCATATCTACTATGTTTTGAGCAACACCCTTAACTTCGTTCCCGAAAATGAAAGCATATTTTTTACCAGCAATAGGTGTGAAATTGTCTAGCATTTGAGAATTTTCGGTTTGTTCTACAGAGATTATAGTATATCCACTCTCTCTAAGATTAATTACTGCGTGGGCAGTAGTTTCAAAATATTGCCAACTCATACTCTCCTCGGCGCCAAGAGCTGCTTTCCTTATGTCGGTCGAGGGTGGTGTAGCACAAATACCACATAAAATGAGTTCTTCTATTGCAAATGCATCTGATGTACGAAATGCAGAGCCTATATTGTGCTGGCTCCTTACATTATCCAAAACTATTGTAATGGGCAATTTCTCTTTTTGCTTGAACTCTTCTAATGTGGCCCTCTTTAATTCATTATTATTTAGTTTCCTGAACACTTTACTCTTATGATTTAGTATATTTGCAAATATAAAGAATAAACAGACTAACTTAAATTGTATTGATATGAACACAGATGTTAAAATTAAAATTATCCAAAATGGCCCTGCAAAAATAGAAGGTGCTGTAACTGTAATTCACCACGATGGAACAGAAGAGAAGAAAGAGGGTTGTTATATTTGCCGCTGTAATCGTTCTGGCAATAAACCATGGTGCGATGGGTCCCATTCAAAAAATTAGAATGATTAAAAGGAGTAGATATAATCCTTCAAAACATTAGATTTTTTCAATTAAACAAAGCTTCTTTTTAAACCTTTTCTGTTTATGTTTGTCCAAAAGAAGACAAAATGAACTTTAAATGAAAAAATCACAGAAGTATCTGCTTTATTTAAGCATTCCGGCACTTTTTGCTTTAGCATTTTTTGCCTATAACTCTTTTATTAAAGATAAAGGGGTAGCAACAATTGGCCAAAATAAATCCAAAAGTGCAGCTCCCTCGGGAAGACAAGCTAAATCGTTACCAGTATCTGTTCATATAGCCGAACTTATGGCTAGGGAAGATGGCTTTTTAAGAATAGGTAACCTTGTTGCCAATGAGAGAGTAGAGATGGTTAACGAACAGGCTGGCAGAGTTATTTCAATCAATTTTCAAGAGGGGCAATTTGTAAAAAAAGGGCAACTTCTTATTAAACTCAACGACGATGAGCTACAAGTGCAACTTAGAAAAGCTGAATACCAACATGCATTGCTACAAGAGAGATTAGAAAGGCAGCGTATATTGCTTGAGAAAGATGCCGTAAGCCGCGAAGATTACGATAAGGTACTTACCGAGTTCAATGTTTTAAAACAAGATATTGAGCAGCTTAAAATAAGGATAGACAAAATGCATGTAACTGCTCCTTTCGATGGAGTGGTTGGTTTTAGAGATGTTAGTCTTGGTGCCTTCCTTCAAATAAATTCAAAAATTACCACACTAGTAGATATTGCCAATCTTATTGTTGAGGTTGCTATTCCAGAGAAATATGTAATGGATAAGCTCTCTGGAGCTACTGTTATTTTCAATGTAGAGGGAATGGTCAATAATTTTTCTGCTACAATATATGCAGTAGACCCACAAGTAGATGTAAATACCAGAACTATAATGGTTAGAGCAAGATACAAAAACAGTAATAACCTGCTCCGGCCAGGAATGTCGGCTAAAGTAATGCTTAAAACAGGTGCCCAAGACATTAATGTTTATGTCCCTAATCAAGCGGTTGTGCCTGTAGTAAACGGAAGGAGTGTGTGGGTGCTTAAAAATGGCAAGGCAAAGTTTGTCCCGGTGCAAACTGGTAATAGAACCGCCGATATGCTAGAGATACTCTCAGGAATAGAGAGAGGAGATACAGTAATTACAACCGGTCTTATGCAGTTAAGAGAGGGTGTTGCCGTAACTCCAGTAAATATTTAAAGTAACCAAGTATGAGTTTATCGACAACAACTATAGACAGGCCTGTTCTAGCAACTGTAATGAGCCTGCTCATTGTTATTTTTGGAGCAATAGGATATACCTCCCTAGGAGTAAGAGACTACCCAAGCGTAGATAATCCAGTAATATCTGTAAGTTGCTCCTTTCCAGGAGCAAATGCCGATGTTATTGAGACGCAAATTACCGAACCATTAGAGGCAGCTGTAAATGGAATCCCCGGGATTCGTGCAATATCTAGTACAAGCAGAGATGGAGGGAGTTCTATTAATATTGAGTTTAATCTAGAGGTAGATATGGAAACGGCAGCTAACGACGTTAGAGACAAGGTTGCCGGTGCACAAAGAAGATTACCTCAAGATGTAGACCCTCCGGTAGTATCAAAATCTGATGCCGATGCTCAACCTATATTTTCTATAACACTCTCTAGTGCTACCAGAGATATCATAGATTTAAGTGAATTTGCCGAGGTTAATTTTAAAGAGAGACTTCAAACCATTAGTGGGGTAAGTAATGTTGGCATATGGGGTTCTAAAAGATTCTCGGTTAGAATGAGAATGGACCCAATTTTACTAGCTGCCTATAAAATTACACCACTAGACGTTAGACAAGCAGTCTCTAGAGAGAATGTAGAGCTACCATCGGGCAAAATTGAAGGATCTACAATGGAGCTCTCTGTAAGAACTCTAGGTAGGCTAAGAACTATAGAAGACTTTAACAATCTTATTATTTTACGTAATGGCGATAGAGTTGTAAGATTTTCAGATATTGGAGTTGCCGAGGTAGATGCCGAAAATACCATA
>CAZHHY010000135.1:0-5074 GCA_964532375.1 uncultured Muribaculaceae bacterium | reverse complement strand
AAAGAAATAAACTCTTTTAATTTCTGACATAAAAAATATTAATTTACGGTTTATATTTCAATAATAAGTTTCAACTAATAAGTTGGGGTGCAAATATACGAAATTTTTATAACAATTTGCCCGCCAATTCCGAGAGCTCGCTACGCTCTCCATGTACTAGGTTTATATGTGCGAAAAGTTCTTGACCATAAAGCTTTTCGCTTAAATGAGTAAGTCCGTTGGAGTGCATGTCTAAGTATGGTGAATCTATCTGCTGAATGTCACCTGTGAAAACAAGTTTGGTATCTTCGCCAGCTCGTGTAATTATTGTTTTCACCTCGTGAGGTGTTAAATTTTGAGCCTCATCTATAATGAAGAAGGTGTTTGAAAGGCTGCGTCCTCTAATGTAGGCCAATGGCGAAATTAGAAGTTTTTCATTCTTTAGCATCTCTTCTATTTTAACATTTTCGCGGCTGGTAGGGTTGAAACTTCGTTTGATAACAGTTAAATTATCGAACAGAGGGAGCATATAGGGGCCCAACTTCTCTTTTACATCGCCTGGTAGAAAGCCCATCTCTTGATTTTTTAGAGGAATAACAGGGCGGGAGAGCAGTATTTGGTCGTACATCTGTTCCTGTGCAAGTGCCGCAGCAAGAGCAAGTAGAGTTTTTCCTGTGCCAGCAGTTCCTGTTAGAGATACTAGTTTTATATCTGGATTCAAAAGGAGGTCTAACGAGAAAGCTTGTTCGTCGTTCCTTGGTTCTATACCGTATGCTTTTTGTCTTTTTACATGAACAATAGAATCGGTAGATTTATGGTAACGAGCTAAAAGGTTATGCTCTTTTTCTTGGCCATTTATGATAAATAGTTGATTTGCATGAACACTCTTTAACTTTAAATTTATTGCTGGGACCCCCTGGTCTTTGTAAAATAGCTCTTGAATAATCTCTTCACTAACACCGTCAAGAGTTATAACCTCTTTCATTATGGTGTCTAATGTCTCTTCGGTAACTTTATCTGTTAGGTAATCTTGAGCTAAAAGGCCAAGTGCTTTAGCCTTCATTCTAAGATTAATGTCTTTGCTTACTAAAACTACTTGTCTATTAGAGTTTTCTTGTGTAACCCAATGGGTTGTAGCTAAAATTCTATGGTCTTGAGTGTCTTCGAACAAAGATTTGTCCATCTCTTCGCTAAAAGGGTGTCCCATCTCAATTTTGATATTGCCTTTCCCTTTGCCAATGTTTATGCCGTTGCCAAATAGTTGATTGTCTGTGATCTTATCCATTTCTCGAATAAATTCACGCGCATTATAATTAATAGTATCGTTGCCCTTTTTGAATTTGTCTAGCTCTTCGATTACTGCAATTGGTATTACAATGTCGTTTTCCTGAAAATTGTGAATGGAGCGAAAGTCGTGAAGAATAACATTAGTGTCTAATACAAATATCTTAGGTAATTTATTCTTTTCCATAATATCTATTATTTATTAAAATTGTTTTCTATCCAAACACGCCCATTAACAAATAGTTCTATCCATGGAGTAATCTGGTCGTTTTTCCTTTGGGAAGGGTACCATGCCCAGTTATGTGGGTAGAGCCCTCTTTCTGGATGAGGCATCATTGCTAGGTGTCTTCCATCGCTGCTACACACTCCTGCAACTGCTTGGGGAGACCCATTTGGATTTGCTGGATATTGGTTGTAGTTGTACTTAATAGCGATATTGTAATTTCCTATAGGGTTTGGGAAAGAGAACTTGCCCTCGCCATGTGCAACCCATATTCCTAGAGAAGAATTCTTCAAGGAACTTAGTAGTATAGAAGGAGAATCCTCTATTGTTACACCAACAAAAGCACTCTCATACTTACGGCTTTGGTTATGTTCTGTTTTTGGAGAGCTCTCTCTTGCATCGGGTGTGATAAGTCCCAATTCTGCCATAAGTTGGCAGCCATTACAAACTCCTAGGCTAAGTGTATCTTTCCTCTTGTAAAAAATCTCTAGCGCCATAGAAGCTTTTTCATTGTAGATGAATGCGCCTGCCCATCCTTTGGCCGAGCCTAAAGTGTCGGCATTTGAGAAGCCACCTACAAAAGCAATCATATTAACTTGCTCTAGTGTTTCGCGACCACTAATTAGGTCGGTCATATGAACATCTTTCACCTCAAATCCAGCTAAATGGAGTGCCCACGCCATCTCTCTATCTCCGTTAGACCCTTTTTCTCTAATTATTGCTGCAACAGGTTTACTAACGTTTTCTGGGGCCGAGTTTTGATAAGGCTCCAGCTCTCCTTTAAAAGAGGCAGGGAAGTTAAATTTAAGGGGTTGTACTTTATAATTGTTGAACCTCTCTGTTGCTAGCTCTTCTCCAACTTGATTGATATCGAATAGGTAAGATGTATTGAACCAAAGATCGCGATAATGATCTATATCTAAATTGAGATCTGTTTTATGTAGGTTAATTTTGAGCTCTCTCTCTTGAATGTAACTACCGATAGAGAGTAAGGTAACTCCAAACTCCTGAGCTATTGAAGCCATAGCGTCTAAATCACTGTTCTTCACTTGAACAAGCACAGCAGGTGTCTCTGCAAATAGTATCTTAATAGGGTCTTTTTCGTTTAGCAT
The DNA here is from genome assembly GCA_964532375.1 of uncultured Muribaculaceae bacterium. Lineage (GTDB taxonomy): Bacteria > Bacteroidota > Bacteroidia > Bacteroidales > UBA932 > Bact-08. Next base: position 2,476 of record CAZHHY010000135.1, on the reverse strand, counting down.
AGAGAGGTCTATATCCATTCCTCCCTCTGTATTGGCAAAGTTCATCTCTAAAAGAGCATTTACCAATCCGCCAGCCGAGATATCGTGACCTGCAAGAATTAGGTCGTTTTTTATCATCTTTTGAACTGCTTCGAAACTCTCTTTGAAATATGAAGGGTAGGTTATATCTGGAACTTCATTCCCTAATTGGGAGGTGATTTGTGCAAATGCACTGCCACCTAAATTAAAGCTGTTGTCATCTATTATTGTGAAAGGAATATATAGAATGGTTGAGTCAATCTCTTTTTGAACAACTGGCTGCACCACTTTAGAAACTTTGTCGGTAGAGCAAACAGTAGATATTATAACTGTACCAGGAGCAAGAACTTTGCTGCCATCGGGGTACTTTTGAGTCATTGAGAGTGAATCCTTACCTGTAGGGATATTTATCCCAAGCTCAATTGCAAAATCACTTGCTGCCTTAACAGCGCTGTAGAGCCTTGCGTCTTCGCCAACGTTCTTACATGGCCACTGCCAGTTTGCCGATAGTGAAACTCCAGTTAAACCCGCTTGAATGGGAATCCATACAAGATTTGTTAAAGCCTCGGCAATTGCAATTCTGCTGCCTGCTGCTGCATCTATCATAGCAACTGCAGGTGCATGCCCTATAGAGGTTGCCATTCCATTACCAGTGCCGTATCCTATCTCTACTGCTCCTAAATTATTTAGCGGTAGTTGTATCTCGCCAACTGTTTGTTGAGCCGCTATTAGCCCACTCACAGACCTATCTACTTTGTTTGTGAGCCAATCTTTACATGCTACAGATTCTAGCTGTACAACTTGCTCTAGATAATATTCTATATCCTCTAAGTCGTACTCCAATGGGTCCCATACTTCGTGAGCCGATACATCTTCCATTATGGTTTTTGGAGCAGAACCAAACAGATCTTCTAAAGCTAAATCTATTGGTTTGTCTCCATTCTCTTTGTTTTCTAGTGTAAAGTTGCCGTTATCTGTTGCCTCTCCAACAACATACATTGGGGCGCGCTCTCTTTGGGCAATTTTTGAAAGAAGTTCAATATCTTTCTCTTTCATTACCAAGCCCATTCTCTCCTGAGATTCGTTGCCAATTATCTCTTTTGCAGATAGGGTAGGGTCTCCTTTTGGAAGTTTGCTAATATCTATATCGCCCCCAGTCTCTTCAATTAGCTCTGAAAGGCAATTTAGGTGCCCACCTGCGCCATGGTCATGAATAGAGACTATAGTGTTGCTCTCACCCTCGGCAAGAGCTCTAATTGCGTTGTATACTCTTTTTTGCATCTCTGGGTTAGAGCGTTGGATGGCATTTAGCTCAATATTGTTGTCGAACTCACCTGTAGCTACAGAAGATACTGCACCGCCGCCCATTCCAATACGGTAGTTGTCTCCACCAAGCATTACTATTTTATCTCCTTTTTGTGGAGCATCTTTAAATGCATACTCTTTTCTGGCGTAGCCTATACCCCCTGCAAGCATAATTACTTTGTCGAACCCAAATTTACGGTAACTCTCGTAGTGTTCAAATGTTAATAGAGAACCACAAATTAGCGGTTGCCCAAATTTGTTGCCATAATCGCTAGCCCCGTTAGATGCCTTGATTAGAATTTCTTGGGGTGTTTGGTAGAGCCAATCTCTATCTTCGGTCATCTGCTCCCAGTCCCTGCCTTCAACTTCGAACCTAGGATATGAGGTCATATATACTGCAGTTCCTGCAATTGGAAACGACCCTTTGCCCCCAGCAATTCGGTCGCGAATCTCTCCGCCAGAACCTGTTGCAGCGCCGTTAAAAGGCTCTACAGTAGTAGGGAAGTTATGAGTCTCGGCCTTTAATGAAATTACCGTTTTAGTTTTTTCTATTTTGAATAGCGATGGAACGTCTCCTTTTTCTGGATAGAAAAGATCTGTAAGTGGCCCGTCTACAAATGCGCAGTTATCTTTGTATGCCGAGATTATAAAGTTTGGATTTTCTTTTGACGTTTTTTTAATGAGCTGGAATAGAGACGACTCCATCTCTTTGCCATCTATAATAAAGGTTCCGTTAAATATTTTGTGACGGCAATGTTCTGAGTTTATTTGAGAGAAGCCAAAAACCTCTCCATCTGTTAAGTTGCGTTCTATCTTTTTTGAGAGAGCCTCTAAATATTCAATCTCTTCTTGGTTTAGAGCCAACCCCTCTTCTTTATTATACTTGCTAATATCTGTTATCTCTAATACTGGTTGGTGCTCATTATCTATTTTGAAAATATCTTGATTGAGCCCCTGGTATTGCCTTTGAAGCATTTTGTCAAATGCGGCCTCTTGGTTAGGTGCTTCAAAGAACTCCTCTATTCTCTCAACCTCAGGAATGTTCATATTTCTTGTTATCTCTACGGCGGTTGTGCTCCAAGGAGTTATCATCTCTCTGCGAGGTCCTATAAAAAAACCATTCAACGTAGTTGTAGATATTAGAGTGGCTCCT
>CAZHHY010000134.1:0-5075 GCA_964532375.1 uncultured Muribaculaceae bacterium | reverse complement strand
AACTGGGGTTTAGAGTATTTATGGTTAGCTTCGTTTGGCCTGCTAGTGAACTGGTTTGGAGATAGTTTAGATGGTACTTTGGCTCGAGTAAGAAAAACACAACGGCCTATTTACGGGTTTTTTATAGACCACACTATAGATGGAATAACTGTTTCGGTTATTTGTATAGGAGCAGGGCTCTCTCCATTGATCTCATTTTCTGTTGCTATATTGGTTCTTGTTGGTTACTTGCTTTTGTCTGTATTTACTTATATCAACACATATCTTAATGGCAAATTTAAAATTGCCTACGGCAAACTTGGCCCTACAGAATTTAGGTTAATTGTTGTTTTTATTAACACGCTCATTATCTATTTGCCAATTAACAGTAGAGAGTTATCTTTGATGGGCATTACCTTAGGGCTATTCGATGCTCTTGGCCTTGTGATTGCATTTGCTTTGCTCATTATTTACCTAGTTAGTTTTTTAAAAGACAAGAAAAAATACGGAGAAATTGACCCTCCTAATCAACATATAACTAAATAAAATTTCGCAAAAGAAAAATGCCACTCAACTACTTAAAGTTTTTATTAAGCCGCATTGTGGGTACTTTGGTGGATACATTTATTCTATGGTTGCTTTCTGCATATATCTTCACAACCTATGCAGGTATTTACCTTGTATCTCCAACAATTTCGTTTGAGTTTGCAGTGGTTTCTAATTTTCTCTTTTCATACTTTTGGATATGGAATAGGAGAGTATCTGTAAAAAATGTAAAAACTATTTTTATCCGTTTTCTTGCCTTTAACTTAGCCTCAGTTATGGGTTTTGTAATTAAAATGAGCTTACTTTTGTTGTTTGAAAGGTTATTTGGTTGGAGTGTTGTTTTCTGCAATATTATAGCTCTACTAATATCTGGTATTGCAAATTTTATTGTTGCAGAGTTTGTAATCTTTAAAGAAAAACCAACAATAATTGAACCAGTAAATGACCAGGATAAATCTTAAGAGTAAACAATCAAGATCTATTTAAATATTAAACCTAAGCTAATAAAACAATTATATGGCCATAACTATTCGTGAGGTAAACTCCCAAAGAGATTTAAAAACTTTTGCAAAGTTTTCAAATAAGCTCTATAAAGATAACCAATATTATGTGCCTCAATTAATAGCGGAAGAGATTAAAACTTTATCTAAAAGCAAAAATCCCGCTTTTGAATTTTGTGAAGCTAAATATTGGCTTGCGTTAGATAGTAGTAGCAGGGTGGTTGGTAGAGTTGCTGCTATTATTAACCACAAATATAACGAAAAGACAGGGATACGATATGTGCGGTTTGGATGGTTAGATTTCATTGAAAAGAAAGAAGTTTTAAAGGCACTATTACAAACTGTAGAAAGCTGGGCGTCAGATAAAAATGGAGAGGTCATTCATGGCCCATTAGGCTTCTCAGATTTTGATGCCTCTGGTATGCTGGTAGAGGGTTTCAATGAGCTAGCCACTGCATATGGCAAGTACAACCACCCATACTACCCAAAGTTTATGGAGCAATTTGGCTATAAAAAAGAGATTGATTGGGTTGAGTACAATGTTTTGGTGCCACAAACTATGCCAGAGAGGTTCTCACAAATGGCTAAAATAATTGGCGAGCGCTATAATTTACACTGCGCAAAATTTACCACAACAAATGAGCTGTTAAAATACTCCAATCAAGTTTTTACTCTTTTGAATAAAGAGTATGAAAATATATATGGTTATTCTGAACTCTCTTCAAAGCAAATAGACCAGCTAAAGAAGCATTTTATACCTTTGCTAAGACTTAGGTACATCTCTGTAGTAATGGATTCAGAGAATAAAGTGATTGGGTTTGGCATATGCCTACCTTCTCTCTCCAAAGCACTTCAAAAGGGTGGCGGCAAATTGTTCCCTTTAGGGTTCCTATATATCCAGAAGGCCCTGCGCGCCAATGACACATTGGACACACTTCTTATTGCTATTGATAGCGCTTATAAAGACAAAGGGGTAAATGCTCTAATTTTTAATGATTTAGGCAGATCTATTATTGGAAGCGGTATTACCAATATTGAAACAACCCGCGAGCTTGAAAATAATTTTAAGGTTAAAAACCTTTGGAGTAAGCTAGAACATAGGTTACACAAGAGAGTAAGGTGCTATGTAAAAAACATTTAACCAGTGTTTTATGGGTAAATTCTCTCAAAGTTTTTAAAAGTTCTAAGAGAGTTATTTATAGCTGCAGAGTGTGAAGCACGAATTGGATCTAAAGATATAGCTATGCAGTTAATCAATACAATACGCCCCGACGTTCTAAAAGCCAAACCCCCGTGAATAAACCCCGTAAGAGCGGTAGCTATGTAATTTCTAAGGTTGGTGGTTGGTTCCATCAACCTTTCTATTTTATTAAAACTTGTGCATCTTTGTATCAAATTAAGGATATAGATTTAATTAAGCTTTATGGATTTTAAGGAGAAAGAACTTATTATATTCGATTTTGACGGCACGCTCATAAATAGTGTTCAAGATTTAGCCTCGGCACTTAATAAGATGCTATTGCATTATAATTTACTGCCGTTAACGGTAGAGCAGGTTATTCCTTTTGTTGGAAATGGAGCTAAGCTACTTGTAAAAAGGGCTCTGGAACAATCTGTGCAAGATAAGTCAAAGCAAAAAACGTCTATGCAAGATATTTCAGCGCAAGGTAAGTCAGCGCAAAATAAATCGCTGCAAGATAGGCCTGAACATGATAATGCTGAAGTAAAAGAGGTGTCTCAAGAGATGTTGAAAGAGGCAATGGGTGTTTTTCTGAATGCCTACAAAGAAAATTATTGTGAGCAAACTTATACTTATCCTGGAGTGGTAGAGACATTAAACTACCTGAATAACAAGGGGTATAAATTGGTAATTGCCACTAATAAGCCTTTCCAGTTTATTGAGCCTATTTTGAAGGAACTAGCAATTAAGCATTTTTTTAAATATTGGATTGGTGGAGATTCATTGGCAGAGAAAAAGCCAAATGCGGCTCCTTTGTTGCACTTAGCTAAGGAGATGAATACAAGCATAGATAAATGCATAATGGTGGGTGATTCTAAGAACGATATTCTTACTGCCCATAATGCTGGTATGGAGAGTATTGGCTTAACTTATGGATACAACTACAATGAAAATATTGCAGATTACGAACCTACTATAGTAGTAGATAGTTTCTCATCTTTACAAGAACTTTTTTAATATGAGTAAAATATATAGCGTTGGCATTATAGGTGGAGGAGTTTCGGGGGCTGTTACAGCTTTGCAGTTAGCTAAATATGGCATTGACAATATCTTATTTGAACAAAGAGAAAGCCTTGTGAATGGCCCTCCATTCTGTCACCTACATGCAGGGGGAAATTTATACCCAGATATATCTGACCAGCAGTGCAAAGTGCTCATGCGACAATCTATAGAGATGGCGCGTTTGTTCCCGCAATCTATTGACCAAAGACCAACATTTATTAGCATTCCGCAATCAGAGAAATACGAAGTAGAGAAAATTGAATCTAGGCTTACAATATTAGTGGAGTACTACAAACAATTAATAGAAGAAGACCCCGCAAATGAAATTCTTGGATCTCCAAAAGATTACTTTAAAGTTTATACTAAAGAAGATTTAGATAATTTAAGACAAAAGCCAATTGTAAAACGCCCAAGTTCGCACGATGAGTGGATCTCTAATGTTATTAAGTTAATTGACTACGAGAAGTTGAAAATGCCGGTGTTCTTAGTTCAGGAGTATGGCTGGAATCTTTTTAGATTGGGAGCTCAAGCTCAGTTGGCCATTAGCAGTAGCGAGAGGTGCAGCTTAAAGTTAAATGCCGAGGTTATAAATATTAAAGATGTTAGTAAAGAGGGGTTAGATTATAATTGGCAAATATATACTAAGGATCGAGTATATAAAGTTAATTATTTGGTGAATTCTTGCGGGTTTAATACTGGGAAACTTGATGGATACTTAAAATTGGGAGCAAATCGCTTAATAGAATTTAAAGCCGCCTATGTCTCTAAATGGCAGCCTATTGATGGCTTAATTCCAGAGTTAATTTTTCATGGCCAGCGTGGCACCCCACATGGGATGGCACAACTTACGCCCTATTGCGATAATTATTATCAGATACATGGAATGACAAATGACATTACCTTGTTCGAAAATGGATTGGTAAAGTCGAAAATAGATGAATCTCACCCTCAATTCGACCGGGCTATTAAACAAAAGCTAAAAAGAGTTTGGGAGCAAGAAGAGATCAAAACCAGAACAGAAAAGGCTATTGAACTAGTTACTAAATTTGTCCCTTCATTTAAAACCGCAACTGTTGGCGGGCCACCAATGTATGGGGCGCAGCAAATTCCCGGAGAAGATCTAAGCCTAAGGGTTGGAGAGGTTAGTTTCCCCTATAAATCTTTTGCACGAAGTGAAATTGTAAAAGCCTCTTCGGCCTTAACGGTGGCTAATCAAATCTTACATAAAATTCAAGAAGAGGGAATCATTCCTTCAATTGTTACAACTTCAAATGAGAATCTGTTATTAGATTCTGTCTCTAAAAGTGAAGTTGACAAATTGGCCCGGGAGTTAGCTGTTGAGCGTGGGTACCCTGCGGCAATGTCTAAATTACTAATTGAACAAGATTAATTATTGTATCTATTTATAAATGGTTTCCATAACCAACAGTGCTGCTTGGCGGTTTGGCAGGCAGTACAAGTGATAGATAGGGGTTGAACAGATTACTTTTGATTCTTAATCCATTAAAAATAACAATTCAACTATATTAATAGCTGAATTGTTATATGTTAATGAGATGTTAATTATGAAGTAGGCATTTCGTATAAACCCCCCAATTAATAACTATACAAATGGCAAATCTTAAAACAAAGTACATGGGTATCGAAATAGATAACCCAGTAATTATAGGAGCATCCAATTTGGTAACTAATTTGGATAATCTAAAGAAAGCAGAAGAGCTTGGTGCCGCAGCAATTGTTTATAAATCATTATTCGAAGAGCAGATTCAGCTCGAACGATTTATGATGGACAAAAGACTTACAGAGTT
>CAZHHY010000133.1:0-5141 GCA_964532375.1 uncultured Muribaculaceae bacterium | reverse complement strand
ATATAGGTATTGCTCTCTTGCTGAATGCTCTTTTTATGTATATTTCGGCAATAGTTTCTGCTTTATACAATTTTGATGCATCTTTTTCACCTTTGCTTTTAAGTGCAATAATTACATCTGTCGCTGGTGGTTTCCCACTTATCTTTGTTACCAAACACTACGATATTAATATAAGAGAGGGCTTTACAATAGTAGTCTTTGCTTGGGTTATATCTTGCCTCTTTGGAATGTTACCATATGTTCTTTATGGAGGAGAGTTTTCTATTATTAATTCTTGGTTCGAGAGTGTCTCGGGCTATACCACGACGGGATCTACCACTCTTATTAATATAGAGCAAATACCTAAAGGGTTGCTTTTCTGGCGTTCATCTACCCACTGGTTGGGAGGATTAGGGGTTGTAGTATTTATGTTGCTAATATTGCCCTCTGCGAGTAGTTTTCGCATGCGACTCTCTAAAATGGAAATTTCTTCTCTTTCTAAGGATAATTTTCGATTTAAAATAAAACAGACAATACGTATAATATCGTCTGTTTATTTGGGTCTTACAATTGCAGAAACTGTTTTGCTTAGTATTGCAGGCATGAGTTTCTTTGATGCAATAAACCACTCTTTTAGCACTATTGCAACTGGGGGGTTTAGTACAAAAAATCTCTCAGTAATGCAGTTCGACTCTTTTGCAATAGAGTTGATTATAATGATATTCATGGTATTAGCTGGTCTACATTTTGGCCTGTTATATTATTTGATTGCAGGTAAACCTGGCAACTTGTTTAGATCTCCTATAGTTCGTTTTTATATATTAGCTTTTCTTGTGGGAGGTTTAGTAGTATCTTTAAATATTTGGTATACTGGAGTTTTTACAGATATTGGTTTGGCATTTAGACAAGGATATTTTCAGGTAATTTCAATTGGCACAACAACAGGTTTTGCTACTACAGATTCCTCTGTTTGGCCACCTTTTTCTATGCTCATTTTAATCTATTTTTTATTTCAAGGTGCTTGCTCAGGCTCTACTACTGGAGGTATCAAAGCAGATAGAATTTATATATTTTTCTTGTCGGTTAGGGCTCAGCTTAGAAAGCAGATTCACCCAAATGCTATTGTATCAATTAAAATTAATAATCACTCTTTGGACAGAGATGTAGTTTATTCAGTAAATCTTTTTATTGCTCTATACATTACAGTTGTATTTGCCACTACGCTGTTACTCTCTTTAATGGGAATAAATTTGGAGGAATCTTTCTCTTCTTCTGTTGCTTGTATGGGTAACGTTGGGCCGGGTTTTGGAAGTATTGGCTCTTTGGGTAATTACGCTCATTTTCCTGCACTTGCTAAACTGCTCCTTTCTATTGAGATGCTACTTGGCCGTCTTGAGATTTATTCAATAATGGTGTTGTTTTTAATTTTTAAATGGAGGTAGTGGAGCAATAATGGCAGTAGCAGATTATATTTTCGACAAATTAAATAGTGGCTTAGGGTTTGAACCTACAACATGCCAAAGTTCGCTTTTTGCATCTTTGGCTTCATTTATTACCGAAGATTCACAGAGCGATTTGATGCTTATAAACGGTTATGCCGGTACTGGTAAAACATCGTCTTTATCTTCTCTGGTAAAGGTACTCAAGGAGTTTTCAAAAACTTTCACATTAATGGCACCAACTGGCAGGGCAGCTAAAGTGTTGTCTGGCTATACTGGTTATAAGGCACTTACGATTCATAAGCAAATTTATAGGCAACGTTCTATGAAAGATGGGATTGGCCTCTTTTCTCTAAATGTTAATAAGAATAAGAACACGTTTTTTATTGTAGATGAGGCGTCGCTCATCTCTTCGGCTTATGGCGATTCTAGCGTTTTTGGGAGTGGTAGATTACTAGACGATTTGGTTGAATATGTGAGATCTAACACTGGAAATAAACTCATTTTAATTGGAGATTCGGCACAGTTACCGCCTGTGGGCGAGCAAATTTCTAACGCTTTGAGCTTAGAGTATCTTAAAATGTATGGCTCTGTAGAGTATTCAGAACTTAAAGAGGTTGTAAGGCAGGCCAAAGATTCGGGAATCTTATATAATGCAACTATAATTAGAGAGATGATTGAGCGAGGTGAAAATACTTTCCCTCAATTAGTTACAGATGGGTTCGATGATATTGAGAATATTACTGGCGCAGATTTGATTGAAATGATCTCTACCTCATACGATAGGTGGGGTATAGACGAAAGCTTGGTGCTGTGCCGTTCTAATAAAAAGGCGAATAGATATAATCAGGGTATAAGAGCAAAGATTCTTTATAGAGAAGAAAAAATTAACCAAGGTGATAAACTTATGGTTGTAAAAAATTGCTATCAGTTTTTGGAAGATGTAGAAGATCTAGACTTTATAGCTAATGGAGATGTTGCCGAGCTAGTAAAGATTGGTGGATACCAAGAGAGATATGGTTTAAACTTTGCTCAAGCAACACTTCGTTTTGCAGATTATAATGATGTTGAAATTAAGGCAAAAATAATTTTAGACACATTAGAGAGTGAGACAGCAAGCTTAAGTTCAGAGCAGAATAGAATATTCTTTACTGAAGTAATGGAAGACTATGCTCATATAGCAAATAAAAGAAAGAGAATGGCAGCAGTAAGAGAAGACCCCTTCTATAATGCTTTGCAAGTAAAACATGCAAATGCTATTACCTGTCACAAATCTCAAGGTGGGCAGTGGAAGTCAATATTTATTGACAACCCATTTTGGAAGGGCGATATCTCTACAGAAGATCTAAAGTGGCTCTACACTGCCATTACTAGAGCTGTAGATAAAGTGTATTTTGTTAATTTTGACAAGCGATTTTTTAATTGATATTTACTATTCGATTTTTAGTGTGCGGCAATAATATGACATTATCTATCGATTATTTTTAATTTTTTATTTTATGAAAAACCAACTCTTTTTTAAATTTTGGGCAGCTCTTTTATCTGCTCTTTTTATCTTTTCTGCTGTTGGAGCTCAGCACCCAGTAAAGTCTATTCCTATGCCACATTCGTGGAAAGACAAAGAGAATGCAATATTGGTGCAAAACCAAGGGATGAAGAGAGTCTATTATGAATACAATATTAAAAAGGGAACAATGCAAGAGATTGAGGTTGCAAAAGCTCCTGTAACAGACCCCTATGTTTCATCTAAAGATGGAGATATATTTTATTACTACCCTAGCGGAGAAGTTAAGCGTTTAACTACTACTACTGAAATAGAAAGAAACCCAACTATTTCGCCCGATTTTAAAAGAGTTGCTTTTACAAGAGATAATGATCTTTACTCTATAGATGTAGAGACTATGACAGAGGTGCGCTATACCTTCGATGGATCTGATCTTATCTTAAATGGTTGGGCTTCATGGGTATATTTCGAAGAGATATTCGGTAGGGCAGGGCAGTACCGTGCATTTTGGTGGTCTCCAGATAGCCGCCGTATTGCTTTTTATAGATTTGACGATTCTCAAGTACCAATGTTCCCCATTTATAACTCGGCAGGTAAACACGGCACATTGCAGCAAACTAGATATCCTAAAGCTGGCGACTCTAACCCAGAGGTTAAGTTAGGGTTTGTTGCAGCAGAAGGTGGCGCTATAAAGTGGGCTAATTTTGATTCTAAAGAAGATCAATATTTTGGCACTCCTTATTGGAACTCAAATGGTGCTAATATTATGGTTCAATGGATGGATAGAGATCAAAAGAACTTTGTTTTATACGATGTAAATAGCTTTGAAGGGACAAAAACTCCAATTTACAAAGAGTATCAAAAAACATGGATAGATTGGATAGACGATATTCACTTTGGAAAGACAGGCTTCTATTTTGTTCGCGATTTTGAATTGTGGGAGCAAATCTATTTTCAGAGCTACGATGGGTCTACGTTAAAGCAACTTACTAATGGAAAGAATTGGGGAATAAAAATCACCTCATTTGACGAAGAGAAAGGTGCTATTTATTATACTGCAAGAAGAGACTCCTCGGTTAGAAACGATATCTATAAATTGACTTTGAGTAAAAAAGGGAACAGTGTAACTAAAAATAATAATAGCGAAACTAAATTATCTACAGGCGAGTATAATTATAGCATGCCACTCGTATCTCCAGATGGAAAGCATGTTTTAGCTATTTACTCGGCACTCTCGGTTCCTACTCGTTTGGTTTTGCTCTCTAGCAACAAAAAAGGAGTTGTCGAAGATAAAATTATTGCCGATAGTAAATCTGATTCGTTTGATTCTATTAGTGAGTTCTTACCTCAAATGATCTATATAACTACTCCAGAAGGCTTTAAACTGCCAGGCACTATTACCTATCCTTCTAATTTTGAAAAGAGTAAGAAGTATCCTGTTATAGTGAATATATATGGTGGCCCAAATTCGACTTATGTAATGGATTCTTGGAGAGCCCCTTCTGCAACTACCCTCTATTGGGCAAAAGAGGGAGTAATTCAGGTCTCTCTAGATAATAGAGCTTCTGGTCATGCTGGTAAAGAGGGAATCAATTACATTCATAGAAACCTTGGCCATTATGAGCTTTTAGACTATATCCAGTGGGCGCAATATCTTAAAAGCTTGCCTTATGTAAATGGCAATAAGATTGGAATAACCGGTTATAGCTATGGTGGTACAATGACTGTTTTAGCTCTTACAAAGGGTGCCGAGTATTTTAAATATGGGATAGCTGGAGCTGGTGTTTACGACTGGCAGCTATATGACAGCCACTATACCGAAAGATATATGGACCAGCCGAAAGATAATCCAGAGGGATACAAAAACAGTGCAGCTATAGATAAAGCCTCTTTATACAGAAGCGAGACAGGCTCTTTATTATATCTAACTCATGGCACATCTGACGATAATGTTCATTTACAAAACACTATACAACTTATAGATGCTCTTCAAAAAGAAGGCAAACATTTTGAGTTAATGCTTTACCCTGGAGGAATGCACGGCTACCGAGGCTATCAAGGAACTCATTCAGCCGCTGAAACCACTATGTTCTGGCGTAAAACTCTGCTAGACTAACACTTTCATCGCCGTGGTTTTTAGCATGTGCTTGGTAATCAGGTAGACACACTTTCATCGCCGTGGTTTTTAGCATGTGCTTGGTAATCAGGTAGACACACTT
>CAZHHY010000132.1:0-5162 GCA_964532375.1 uncultured Muribaculaceae bacterium | reverse complement strand
ACTCTATCTTGCTGTACTCTATCTTGCTGTACTCTATTCTTGCTACTCTCTGTTCTTTATTGCCTAATAATAGCTTTGTTCTTCTTACCATCTACATAGATATATAGTGGTTTAGAAAAACGAATGTGCCTAATAAAATGACTCTCGAATTGAGCATCCATAGAGTTTAATATCTGTTCATTAAAGCTACCATCTCCCATAAATGGGTTGATAGTAAGATAGCCAACTCCAAAACTTGTTAAATTCTGAAAAAAATGAGTGCCCTGGCTTGGTTCAATTCTAAAATCTTCTAAGCCACATTCAACAATTACCTTAGATTCAGATATGTGTGGCCATTTAATAGGAATGCCTAGCCATGGGTCGCTTGAGCCCCATCTTCCTGGCCCCACTAAAACGTAATGGCGGCCACTCTCTCGCATCTTAGAATTGAGGAGATTAAGCTCTTGCGCTATCTCGTGAGTTCTAGATTTGTCAAAATTATCTGACCGTATGTAGATAATATCTTCTATATCTTCTATTGACCCAATTCCAAGTGCTTTTTGGGCATAAATAATTGCATCTCCCTTTTCTTCTTCTTCCCAATTGAGCGATTGATTATCGTTATTGTTTGTAATTGGTCTAATTTGAAGAAGGCTGAATATTCTATCTTCGCCTGGATCTACATCCATATTAACGGCAAACTCAATCTCTACTGCCGAATTCATCTCTTTGTGACATATTTTGAGTAAATCGGTTAGTATCTCTGCCAGTGGCATAGTATCGTGCTTTAGGATGTGAGCAAAAGAGATTATCTTTCTACCAGGCTCCATATTGCTGTCTACTATTCTCTCACTTTCCATATCCCAGGTAGAGGCTACATGATTGAGGTTACGGAAGTGCTTTACTTCATTAATGTCGAATTTTTTTAAGTTGATGGAATCGTCTAAAGAGGTCTTAAACTCTTCGGGTTTAAGATCTAAAGCATACATCATGTTTTGGGTCTCTTTAAGAGCGAGATCTGTAGTAGATAATTGCAGAATATGCTTAGGATGGGCGGGAGAGAAGCGAAGAGTTTTACCCCCTTCTACCACAAGTTTACCTAAGCCGAAAGCGATATTTGCAATCCCCTCGTAGTGCTTTTCAGACCCTATTGGGTAATAGTTAACAGACCGGGCAACTCCAGATAGCGTAGGGAAAAAATAGCCATTATCTTCGGTACCAATAACATCTTGTAAAACTACAGCCATTTTCTCTTCGCTTAATAAATTGGAAGTTGCATTTAGATATGCTCTACTAGAAGAAAAATAGATTGAAGCGTATACACTCTTAACTGCTTTGCCAAGAAGCCTAAGCATTTGATCTTTATTCTTAGTGTATGGAATCATATAGGTAGAATATATTCCTGCAAATGGTTGAAAATGTGAGTCTTCTAATTTAGAACTAGATCTAACTGCAAGTGGGCCTGTTGCTTTAGAGATATATGCTCTCAAATCTGTTACTAAAGGCTCGGGTAATCTTGAACTTACAAATTCTGAAAGAATCTCTTCGTCCGAAATTTCGGAATTAATAACGTATTGGAGTCCATTTATCTTGATAAACTCATCGAAGAAATCGGTTGCAATTGCAACTGTTCTAGGAATCATAATCTTAACTCCGTTGTACTGGTTAAGCAGATTGTATTTTTGTAACATGTTGTTTACAAATGCAATTCCTCTTGCTTTACCTCCCAAAGAGCCCTCTCCAAGCCTAGCAAACCATATGTATTTGGTATAAGATTCCTTTTGAAAACGAGCTACCACGCCATAACCGAGTATTATTCGATACTCTTTAATGGCCTTTACAATGTAGTCGCGTAATTGATCTACTTTTTCATATTTGGAAGGGTCGGCACTTTTAATTTTTGCTGCAAGAGAGAATAATCCTCTTGAAAACATCCATTTAGATAATCTGTTCCTAGAGCCGTGAAAAAGCAGTACCTCTTCTGGTATCTCTACAACCAAGTGTTGTAAATCTCTTAAGTCTTTTGCTCTTCCAATTATCTCTCCACTTTGAAGATCTCTGAATATAAAATCTCCAAAAGCAAACTCTTCGCTAATGTATTCGCTTAATTCAATTAGAAGAGTTTTTGAATATTTATCTAAAAAGCCAACTCCTAATTCATTCGCAATTTCTCGTATACTCTCTTGCGAAGATTGGAGCAGAATAGGCATATGGGGGTCGTCACTCTTTATGAGCTTGCAAAGATCTATTCCGGCATCCCACTTTTCCGAAGAAGGAGAGTCATCTTTGTGTACTTTAAAAGCAACATCTGATATAACTCCTAAAAGATTTTCTTTGTATTTTTCATATAGTTCTACGGCCTCTTCATAATTAGTTGCTAATAAAATCTTAGGTCTTGCACGCTTTCGTAATTTTTGCTGCTGTTCGTTAAGAGCCTCTTTTAAAAACTCGGCACTCTGTTGTAAAACAAGTTTGTAAATAGCGGGTAGGTAAGTAGAGTAATACCGTATTGAATCTTCTACTAGAAGAATCGATTGAACGCCAGATCCTAGGATGTCATTTTGGGCATTCATTTTATCTTCGAACAGTTTTACTATTGCCAATATTAGATCGGCATTTCCATGCCAACTAAAAATGTAATCAATAGCAGAAATATCTGCAGTTTCTATTTTTTTGTGAAGTTCTTTAGAAAAATGAGTGAGAAGGACGAATGGAATGTTGGGGTTCTTTTTTTTAACCTGTTTAGATAAGTTAAACACATCTAAATCTCCAATGTTAAACATGCTTATTACAAGGTCGTAGTCATGGTTGTTTTGTAATAGGTTCATTGCCTCGGTAGACGATGTTACCCAAGTAAAAGTAGGCGGGTTGCTAAGATCTAGATCTACATATTCTTTATATATTTGAACTTCAATTCTTCCATCCTCTTCTAGAGTATACGCATCATAACTACTGCATATCATAAGAATCTTACGAATATGCCATTGCATTAAATTTCTGTAATTTATACGGGCCATATTATCATCTCTTCAATTATTATTCTTAGGACATTACTCGTGAGAATAAGTAGGTTATTTGTAGGTATAAAAACCGCATCCAGTTTTCCTACCAAGTTGGCCAGAGCGAACCATTTTTCTTAAGAAAGGGTGAGGGCGATATTTGTCTTCGCCAAATTCTAGGTGCAAAACTTCCATAATAGCAAGACAAACGTCTAGACCAATTAAATCTCCTAATGCTAAAGGGCCCATAGGGTGGTTTGCGCCAAGCTTCATTGCTAAGTCTATCTCTTCTTTTGTTGCAACTCCTTCGGCCAATATGCCAATTGCCTCGTTTACAAGTGGTATTAAAATTCTATTTACCACAAAACCAGGTGCTTCATTTACATTCACTGGTGTTTTGCCTATTTTAATAGCAAGATCGTATACAAATTGCTGTACTTCTGCCGAAGTAACTTGTCCCTTAATAACTTCTACTAGCTTCATAACAGGAGCAGGATTAAAAAAATGCATTCCTATTACTCTTTGGGCCCGTTTAGTAGATGCTGCTATCTCTGTTATAGAGAGGGAAGAGGTGTTTGAAGCAAATATAGTATAGGGTTTGCAAATTTTATCTAATTGGCCGAACAGCTCTTTTTTTAGAGAGATCTCTTCAAAAATAGCTTCTATTATAAAATCGGCATCGGCACAATCTTCATAAGAGAGAGTTTCCGTTATAGATGAGAGAATATTCTCTTTTATAGTAGCCTCCATCTTTCCATTTTCTACCTGCCTAGATAGGTTTTTAACTATATTGTTGTAGCCCCATTTTAATTCTGGCTCGGTAAGACCTTTCATAATTACAGAAACCCCTGCTTGAGCAAATGCCTGAACAATACCACTCCCCATTGTTCCGGTTCCAATTACGCATACTTTCATACTATTTAATTTTATATTGTTGACTTACTATTTCTTAAAATTAGGCTTCCTTTTCTCTATAAACGCCTTCATTCCCTCTTTTTGATCTTCTGTAGAGAAGCAGAGAGCAAATAAATTATTCTCTTTTATTATGGCCTCTTCTGTACACATTTTAGAAGAGGTATTAAGAGATATTTTTGAGTATTTAACTGCTATAGGAGAATTTAATGCAATGGTTATAGCCATTTCCCTAGCTTTTTCCATAAGAGATTCGGCAGGAACAACCATATTTACAAGCCCAATATTAAGAGCTTCTGTTGCATCAATTATCTTTCCTGTAAATATAAGCTCTTTTGCTTTTGCTATTCCAACTATAGAGGGCAGCCTAACAGTCCCAGCAAAACCAGGGGTAATTCCTAGTGTAACCTCTGGTTGGCCGAATTTAGCTTTTTCTGAAGCTACTCTAATATCACAGGCTAATGCCAACTCGCATCCGCCACCTAATGCATAGCCATTTACTGCAGCTATAACTGGCTTAGATAGATTCTCAAATTTACTGAAAAGAGAGGTACCTTTTATTCCAAACTCTCTTCCTTGCTCGGAGTTCATAACAGCCATTGCTTGAATGTCGGCACCTGCAACGAAAGACCTACCTGCACCTGTAATAATTACAACTTTAATAGAGCTATCGTGTTCAATCTTATCTATTAAGGAGCTAAGATTATCTATCATTTCTGAATTTAGGGCATTAAGAGCGCTTGGGTTATTTAAAGTGATTGTACAAATAGAATTTTCTGTATCAATCAGAATCATATCATTTTCCATTTTGGGTTCGTTTTTAATTGCAATTTCAAATATAATTATATTAAAACAAAGGTACTAAATCGATGCTTATTATAAGTACTATTATCGAAGCCATCAATAGTCTCTCTCTTTTGGTAGCATTTTAGACGAGTTTTTCGTTATGGTTTTTATAGAATTTAAAAATTGTATTAATATAGAATAATTATAACTTTATAACGGCAAAAACTTATAAATGATTATGAAAGATAGAGCTAATTATTCTGGACTAATTCGTTGGGGAATTATAGGGTGTGGTAAAGTGACTGAAGTTAAAAGTGGGCCTGCCTATCAAAAAACAGAAGGGTTTGAACTAATTGCTGTAATGAGAAGAGATGCCCAAAAGGTGAAAGATTATGCCCAAAGGCATGGCATTAAAAAGTTCTACACTAATGCAGATAAATTAATCAATGATAATGAGGTTGATGCTGTTTACATAGCTACCCCCCC
>CAZHHY010000131.1:0-5201 GCA_964532375.1 uncultured Muribaculaceae bacterium | reverse complement strand
ATCTGAACCAACAACCAATACATCTGTACCATCATAACCAACAACCAACACATCTGCACCATCATAACCAACAGCTAAGCTAACCCCACCCAAAGTGCAGCAAATAAACTCCGCCTAAAACACCTTAAATTTAAAGTGTTGCCTATCGGCGGTTTTTACGCTTAGCGCAGCAGATAGACTCTGTTGAAGACACCTTATCTTTACAATGGTGCCTATCGGCAATATTTAAGCTTCGCGCAGCTGACAAACTTTGTCGAAGACACCTTATCTTTAAAATGGGATTTGAATAGTATTTTGACGAAAATCGCTTGTTATGTTATTCAATATCTATAGCTTACAAGGTGGGAAACTTTAATGTTTTATATTTTTATTGGCTGGAATTTTACAAAAATTTTGACATTTCTAAAGCAACAGCTTCTGCAGCTGCAGAAGCTGCCTTTGCAAAATCCTTTTCCAAAAAGTTACTGTTCTCTTTTTTCCAAGCGAATAAAATATCTCTAGAAATATTTATAAGTAATCCACAAGAGTGATTCATACCGTGTTTAACAACATCTGCTATAGTGCCACCTTGTGTCCCTACCCCAGGGACCAAGAAAAAATGATTAGGACAGTATTCCCTAATTTCGGCGAGTTTTTCTGGGCGAGTTGCACCAACCACAAACATTGTGTTATCTTGATTTCCCCAAGTCATTGCAGTTTCTATCACCTTCCTATAAAGTGGTTTATCCTTAAGCTGAGAATTTTCTTGCGAGTAATTATTGCCATTTATAGAGTAGGCATTGCTCTCTTGCGAGTAATTATTGCTACTTTCCAGAGTTGTGTCAAGAAGAGTAGCGGTCTCAAAATCTGTTGCAGAAGGGTTAGATGTAAGTGCTAGAATTATGGCCCAACGGCCATCAAATTTCAAGAAGGGATCAATTGAATCTCTGCCCATATATGGAGCAAGGGTAACTGCGTCGCAATCCATATTATTATAAAAAGCAGCAGCATAACGTTGGGCGGTATTTCCAATATCTCCTCTTTTAGCATCGGCTATAATAAAAATTGATGGATCTTTGCTACGAATGTACTCTACAGTCATTTCAAGCTGCATCCACCCTTTGTAACCCTCGGCTTCATAGAAGGCAACATTGGGTTTATAAGCTACAGCAAAATCTACAGTTGCATCTATAATTGCCTTATTAAACTCAAATAGTGGGTGCTTTAGCTTTCTAAGAAATTCAGGGATAAGAGTTGGGTCGGTATCTAAACCAACGCACAAGAAACTCTTTTTTCTTAAAATACTGTTGTATAATTCTTTGTAGTTCACTTTTATTGGCCGCTTTCTTTAAGTCTTTCTGCATTCTCGGCAACCTGCAATTGATCTAACACATCTTGCAAGGCACCATCCATAAAGATAGGAAGATTATGCATATTGTAGTTAATCCTATGGTCTGTAACTCTAGATTGTGGGTAATTATAGGTTCTAATCTTTGCAGAGCGGTCTCCCGTAGAAACCATAGTTTTCCTTTTTGCAGATATTTCGTTAAGGTATTTGTCATATTCCAAATTATAGATTCTTGTTCTAAGTTCAGATAAAGCACTCTCGTAGTTTTTAATCTGAGATTTTTCATCTTGGCACTGAACCACTATACCTGTAGGCACGTGAGTTAAACGAATTGCAGAGTATGTTGTATTAACCGATTGCCCTCCTGGCCCAGAGGAACAGAAAGTATCTTTTCTAATATCGCTTACATTAAGTTCAATGTCGAACTCATCTGCCTCTGGTAAAACTACAACAGATGCTGCCGAGGTATGAACTCGCCCTTGAGTTTCGGTTTGTGGCACCCTTTGAACTCGATGAACACCGCTTTCATACTTAAGAACTCCATATACTCCATTGCCCGAAACTTTGCAAATAAGCTCTTTAAAGCCACCCGAACTACCCTCGTTCTGGTTAGTAATTTCAATTTTCCAACCTTTTCTCTCTGCAAACTTCGAATACATACGAAATAAATCGCCTGCAAAAATAGAAGCCTCGTCTCCGCCAGCTCCTGCTCTAATCTCTAACACAGCGTTTTTAGAGTCTTGAGGATCGGCAGGTATAAGTAATAACTTAATCTCTTCTTCTAACAGAGGTATCTCATCTTCTAATTCAGAAATCTCTTCTTTGGCCATATCCCTCATCTCTTCGTCTTTCTCTACCATGAGCATCTCTTTGGCCGAGTTTAGATTGCCCATCATTTTTTTGTATTTCTCTCCCGCTTCTACCAACGGCTCTAACTCCCTGTACTCTCTATTTAAAGAGATATACCTTTTCATATCCGACATAGCCGCAGGGTCTGAAATTTGCTCCGACAACTTTTCGAATTTTTCCTTAATACCAGAAAGTTTTGACAGTAATTTATTATCACTCATATTTTATCAAATTGGTTGCAAAAGTAGTTAAAATCCATTAATAATTAAAATGGATAAAAAAAGAGCCCCATATAAATAGGAGCTCTTTCAAAGTTGTTATGAATTTTTACTAAATCAAATATTAATCCAAGAACAACTTCATATCTTCATCTACGCTAGAAATACCCGCAATCCCAAAATTAGCAACCAACACGTTAACAATGTTTGGAGATAAAAAAGCAGGCAGAGTTGGGCCTAAATGAATATTCTTAACCCCAAGAGAAAGAAGTGCCAGCAACACAATTACCGCCTTTTGCTCATACCATGCAATATTGTATGCAATTGGCAGTTCATTAATATCGTTTGCATTAAATATCTCCTTGAGTTTAAGAGCAATAACTGCAAGTGAGTATGAATCGTTACATTGGCCGGCATCCAACACTCTTGGAATACCACCTATATCTCCCAAAGGCAATTTATTGTAACGATACTTAGCACAACCAGCAGTAAGAATTACTGTATCTTTTGGCAACGCCTGTGCAAATTCAGTATAATAATTACGATCTTTCATACGACCATCGCAACCAGCCATTACAAAGAACTTTTTAATAGCGCCACTTTTAACTGCATCTACAATTTTATCGGCAAGTGCAAACACTTGAGCATGTGCAAAACCACCAATTATTTCTCCAGTTTCAATTTCGGTAGGCGAAGCACATTTTTTCGCATGCTCAATAATTGCACTAAAATCTTTAGCCTTACCATCTTTTCTATCTTCTACATGAGTAAAGCCAGGAAACCCAGAAGAGCCGGTAGTGTAGATTCTGTTGCTGTATGTAGCACTAGACTTTGGAGGAACAATACAATTGGTTGTAAATAGCACTGGGCCATTAAATGACTCAAACTCCTGAGTTTGCTTCCACCATGAACTACCATAGTTACCAACAAAATGGCTATATTTTTTAAATGCAGGGTAGTAATTTGCAGGCAACATCTCTGAATGGGTATAAACATCTACACCTGTTCCATCTGTTTGCTTAAGCAACTCTTCCATATCCTTCAAGTCGTGGCCAGAGATAAGAATTGCAGGATTATTACGCACCCCAATATTTACCTTTGTAATTTCCGGATTACCATAGGCTTGAGTATTTGCTTTATCTAGCAAAGCCATTACCTTAACACCATATTCACCAGTTTTAAGCACAAGAGCAGTAAGTTGGTCTCCATCAAGATTGTCGTTAGTTACATCTACCAACGCCTGCTGCATAAATGCATAAATATCGGCTTGTTCATGACCTAGATTAAAAGCATGCTCGGCATAGGCAGCCATTCCCTTTAATCCATATACTGTTAGCTCCCTTAAAGAGCGAATATCTTCATTTTCGGTAACAAGAACCCCAACCTCTGTAGCCTTCTTCTCCATTACAGCTACATCTCTAGAAGTCCAAAAAGCACCCTCAAAAGTAACCTCTTCTATATTGCCTCCTTTTGAAATATAAAGAGCACTCATTGAATCTCTCAAATCTATAGCTTCGTTCACTCTTGTAATAAATCTATCTCTGTCGAAGTTTGCATTTGTGATTGTCATAAACAGAGAATCTGTCACAAACTTATTTACCGCATCGCTCTCTACACCCATCTCTCTTAGACGAACCGAAAAGTGAGAGATACCTTTACAAATAAATAATAAAAGATCTTGTAGGTTTGCCACGTCTGGGGTTTTACCACAAACGCCACTCACCGTGCAGCCGGTATTCTTTGCCGCCTCTTGGCACTGATAACAAAACATGTTACTCATAAAAACTAAAATAATTAAAGATTAATATTCGATTTAATAAGTGCAAAATTATCCTTAATAGAACCAAGTTTATGTGATAATTGTTACACTTGTAAAATATTCTTATTTTTGAAATAGTACTAATAGAGCAACTCCAAATCGATGATAAATAAATTAGATCTATCTAAATGTCCCATATGTAGCGCAATAGCTCCCGAAAATCTAAAGGAACTTTTCGAGAAAATGGAATATAAAACAGAAAAGTACGCTAAAGGAACAACCATTGCACGCCAGAGCAGCCAGTTAAAGCATCTCTATATATTAGTAAAAGGCGCTGTAAAAACAGAGATGATAACCGAAAATGGAGGGCTACTTACTATTGAAGTAATAAAAGCACCTCGCCCTTTAGCCTCGGCCTTTCTGTTTGCACAAAACAACACATTCCCTGTAGATGTAAGAGCCACAGAAGACTCTGTAATTCTTATGATTCCTAAAGAAGAGGTTATTAAATTATTCCAAAAAGATGCTGCTTTTTTACATCGTTATATCACATACAACTCAAATGTAACCCAGTTTCTTTCTCAAAAATTACAAATTTTAACAATAAAAACAATAAGGGGCAAGCTCGCGCACTACCTACTAGAACAGTTATCTATCTGTCATTTATCTAACCCCAATGTTAATTCATATACGATGGATAAAAACCAAACAGAATTAGCTAAATACTTTGGTGTTTCTAGGCCTGCATTGGCTCGCACATTGGCTTCTATTCAACAAGAAGGAGCAATAATAGCTCAGAGAAATAAAATAACTGTAATTAACAAATCTCTACTACAAAACATGCTTGAGTAACTACTCATCACTAGCATAACTACCATCTATAACATGATTGCATTCATCTATTTGATTTATGTGATAAGTAATCTTATTTTTGCATCGTAGTAATGAACAAAAGTCCATAACTAATTGTATTATGTATATAAAACTATCCTCTCATTTTATTATTAATAAAGTAGCGAGATTAACATACCTAAGTGCATATATAATA
>CAZHHY010000130.1:0-5206 GCA_964532375.1 uncultured Muribaculaceae bacterium | reverse complement strand
TGTAAACCAGTGCAATAATGTTATGCAATGTAAACTAGTGCATTAATATTCATGCCGGCGCCTACAGATGCAAAGACAATTTTGTCGCCCTTATTAATTGAATGAACGTCTACGGTTGCAGGGCTGGTTACAGAAGCAGCTGGGCTTGTGTTGCTTGCAGAAGTGGCAGGGCTGGTTACAGAAGCAGCTGGGCTTGTGTTGCTTGCAGAAGCAGCTGGGCTTGTGTTGCTTGCAGAAGTGGCAGGGCTGGTGGCATCAGAATCGGTGTCAATTGCGTTTAGGGCTTCGCCAGCGTGGCTTAGGCTGTCGCGCATAATTAAATCTAACAGGGTAGGCAGAGTTGCAACACTGGAGTTTCCTAAATATGAGATTGACATAGGCATAACATTAGCAGGAATCTCAGAAATATTGTATAAGGCATAAAGCCTTTTAAGGATAGCCTCGTCCATCTTACCATTTGCCTGATGGATAAGAACTTTGCTAATTTCATTAATGTGCACTCCGCATTTATCAAGAGCTGCTTTAATGGCAAGCGGAACTGTCTCTAGAGCATATTGGTAAAGACGGCGGCCATTCATTTTCAGATAAAGATGATTAGGGTCTAGTTCAAAAGCAGAAGATTCATTGTTGGTTGCAATGGAGGAATCTGAGTTACCGGCGGGGGTATTAGAAGTTGCACCTTGGGTACGGAAAGATTTGGCCATATTTAGCATATTCAAATAGGCTTTAGTATCTGAGCGAGCTACGTGGCCAAGAATTCCTATTGGTGTAGAGCTTTCACGAGCTTCTAGAATTACGGCACCGGCCCCATCTGCATAAAGCATACTATCACGGTCATGTGGGTCTGCAATTCTGGAAAGTACATCGGCACCAATAACTAAAATACGCTTAGCATCGCCCGAACGTATATAATAATCGGCTTGAATAAAAGCTTGCAACCAGCCCGGGCATCCAAAAAGAATATCGTAGGCAATTGCAGAAGGGTTCTCTATACCCAGTTTGTACTTTACCCGTGCAGCCAAAGAAGGGACATTATCTGTGCGATTGCTTCCACTTCTTACATCACCAAAATTGTGAGCAACAATTACATAATCTAAAGTCTCTTTATCAATTCCAGCTTTAGCAATAGCTTTTTCGGCAGCAAAAAACGCCAAATCAGAGGTGAGTAAATCTTCAGTAGCGTAACGTCTCTCTGCAATAGTGGTAATTTCCAAAAACTTATCAATAATCTCTTGATTAGGTTTATCGGTTACCTTGTCATAAGAATCATAAAATTTGCTATTAAGAAAATCTTCATTTTTCACGTTCTTGGTAGGTATATAACGTCCCGTTCCTGTAATTACACTATAAATTGTCATATTTATATCTCAAATTATTTTTTAATAAAAAAATATTACATAACAAACGGCTCACGACAGAACTATGTGCTAATAGTAATACCAGATTCTCTTAACATTACAAAGTATTCATGGCATAACAAAGTGTCCATCAATTTTGTTTGATTCACAAGCAATTTGCGACTGTAAATATAGATAAAATAAAAATTAAAGAAGCTCTCTAAAAAAAATAGCATTCATAAATGTACGAGCAGTGCCTAGCCAGTAACCTCTAAAATTGGGATTGTCAGGAAAAAAGAGTAACCCCCGTTGAGAAATAACATAAGGAGTTCCATTAACCATTTTTACAACTGGTGGTGTCATATAACCGCTCAATAAAGGAGTTCGGTTACCAGATAACTTGCCTATACGAGAAAAGACCGAGAATGGGTTACGTACCGATTCCACTACCAAGGTACTACGTTTGAATATAGGTAAAGAGGAATCTTTAAACCCAATTGCTAGTGGGTGAGTCAAGTCAATCTTGCTCTCTAGAATTACTCCGTTGAAAGGATTGAAGCGGCTATTTGTTAAACCGTAGGCATAAGAAATTTTTGTAGAATCTAAGGAGCCTCGGCCCGATGAACCTGAGCCTAAGGATACCACCGAATTATCTAAAATATTCTTAATATAATCATCTTCACAAGCCACTAGCACATAGGCCACTACCACCGAAGCATTTACACCGCTCGCCTCATTTCCATGAACACTATAACCCAGCCAATTCACCACCGGCAACCCACCAGAGCTAGCCAAGCCACTTGCCCCAGATTCAGCCAGGCCATCTACCTGGGCACTACCAAGCCCCTCAATCTCTTTTAAGTGCGCCTTATTTATAAGGTCTAAGTTTTTAATATTATATGCACTGCTTATTGTTGCGCTCACAAATGGCTTTGATTCGTACGTCCTACCCAAAACCTCTAACTTAACCCTATCAGAAACCCGCTCTAAATACTGTAAATATGAATAGACCATCTCATAAGAAAGATGTAATTCGGCAGTTTTCGCACCAAAAAAAGCTTCTGGAGATAGAATTCTCTTGTTAAAAGTTTTAGCCTGTGCAGGAAAAAAACAACCAAAATCTTGAACATCATTATTTTTACAGCTATCTTGAACATCAAAGATGGAGCCTGAAAGATATAACTTTCAGGCTCCTCACATAAACACAATCAACCTAATACTAAATAAATTAACGTCTTTTCCTTCTAAAGAATATTGTAGTACCAATAAGAGTAAGAATTAATGGAATTCCCCACACTAGAATTACCTTCCATTTTCTCATCTCTCTCATGCTCAAATATATCTTGTTATCTGGAGTAGAGGGTCTCCTTACATTTACAGGGAGAACATCGTTAGACAACCAATTAAAAATAGCCTTAATAAAAAATGCATTGCCAGCATCTAAACCAGCCCTATTGCTAGAAAGCTCGGCATTGCTCATACAATCTGAATCTCCCACAAAGGTTGGGGATTAATAGCAACATAGACAAGTTATATAAATTTAATTATAGAAAGAGCCCACATGCTATTTGATTCAGAATTAAACTACCATCTCTTTCTATAATAGAGTATAGAAATACTAATTAGAGAAAGTAAAACTGGAATAGTCCAAATAAGTGGAGTTTTCCATTTTCTACCCTGCTTAAAGGTGAGGAATATCTTATTATCTTTTGTAAACTCTCTGCTGGTGTTGAGTGGGAACTTCTCGTAAGTTAACCAGTTGAAAAGGGCAGTAGCAAATCTGCTATTTGCAATCTCTAGTCCCTTTCTAAATCTTGTAATCTCACTATTGCTTATGCAATCTGCATCGCCTAAAAAAACAATACGTTGCTCTCTCAAGCTATCGTCTAGCTCGGGTTTAATCTCTCTTCGAAGTGCAAAGGAGGTAGGAATGGCTCTTTGGATCTCTCCGGCTGCTCTATTGAAGGTAAGCTTTTGCGTTACCAGATCTGTGCTCTCTACCTCGTTCCAAGTTCCCCTCGAAGGGCTGGTTGTAAGAGGTATTATCTCATAAGGGGTACTTAGTTTGTAATCTAAACCAAGAGCTACTGGCATAGTGATAAGTTGACCTTGTAAAAATCTAAAGTTGCGTGAGAGTGAGAAAGCTGCTGGCGAGATTGAGGTGGAAATAAGCGTTGGAGCAAACTCTTGTTGAGTAGACACCAAAGTACCTGGGAGATAGAGAATGCCTAGAGTATCGGCAATTGCTTTAACATTTTGCTCTCTACCTGGCTCAGTTATTATCAAGAAATTGTTACCCCTCTCTATGAGAGAGAGAATTTTCTGTAAGTTTTCGCCTTCAATTTTAGCTTTTGGATCTGCCAGTACTATTAAATCGTATTTCTTCTCTAATTCTTCTACCTTTACCAACCTAATATCCTGTGTAAAAAAGTCGTACCCGTGGTTAATTAGAGCAGACCGGTTACTTCTCTCGGTAGTAAATTTGGTATAGTCTTGCTCGCCAAAACGAGTTATTGAAGCCTCCCCTGAACCGGTTAAAAACAAAACCTTAGGAACTGTGTCAATCAACCTGGCTAATGCAACTGAAATTTCCGGTTCAAAAGGGTGCTTCAAAAAATCGTCATAAACTCGTAAGAAGGTTGAGCCTCCATTTTCTAGCTTTACCTCTTTTACAAAAGTGTTTAACTCTGGCTTTAAATCTACTTTCGCTCTAATTTGCTCTGGCTTTAAGAGTGATTCAAACTTTATCTTTAGAGGCTTTAAAAAGTTGCGTGCTACATCTTCTGCAGATGTAACACCAGCCACATAGTTTCTATTTTTATAGGGCTCATCGTAATAGTAAACATAATCCATTTTAAGGTTGGGCATAAATCTTCTAAATCTGTCAAATCTCTCGCCATCAGAGATTTT
The DNA here is from genome assembly GCA_964532375.1 of uncultured Muribaculaceae bacterium. GTDB lineage: Bacteria > Bacteroidota > Bacteroidia > Bacteroidales > UBA932 > Bact-08. Next base: position 959 of record CAZHHY010000130.1, on the reverse strand, counting down.
TGAGCTTGTAATCCCAAGTTTATGCTGCTCGTCGGCCATGTTTACATAGGTGGTTATGCTTACTCTCCCATTAAGCCTCTTTATAATATCTCTACTGGTGTCAGAGAGTGTGTTTGCCTTGTTTTGAGTTGCGTCGTAAAAGAGAGTAAGATTTGGACGAGAAGAGATATAGGCAACAAGAGCTGCAACAGCAACTACAGAGCTGTATTTAAGAATAGATTTACCGACACTCTCTTTGCTTCTTCCAGAGTTTAGTTTTATCACGCTTAGACTCAAAAAAATAAAAATAATTACTAAGAAATAGGCAATATCTTTACTAGTAATGAGGCCATCTATAAAATTGCCTGTTCTCCCTTTAAGTGATAGCCAGTGGGTAATTTCTCTTAATCCATCTAAATTTTGGCCAATTACACCCATGTTATTGACAAGTGCCAGCAGCCCCAAGGTGAGCATTGCTACTACTACTTGGTAAGAAGAGAGAGTTGACATATAGAGCCCCACAGAGGCATATACAAAAAAGAGAAGAGTTAGACCCAATAGCCCAGACAGTAAAAGTGAGAGATCTACCGCCTCAACTTTGTACATTGTAAAGATTATGGAAGGGATGATGGTTCCTAACATCACAACAGCAAAAATCACTATTGAAAGATATTTACCTAAAATTACCTTTATTCCTCCCAGTGGTGAGGAGTAGAGTAGCTTTATAGAACCAGAACTGTACTCTCTGCTCATCAACCCCATTGTTAAAAGAGGAATATAAAGGTAGAGATTGTTTTGAATTACTAAATAAACTGAGTTAAACTTAGTGTAAAGCTCCTTAGTAATACTAGGAACAAAGCCAGAGAGCTCCTGTTTGTTTGCCATAAAGACAACCAGATTGGCAAAGCTCGAATAGGCTTGAAAGCTAAAGATTATCATTATTAGCCAAGCAATGGGAGAGTAAAAAAGCACTCTAAGTT
>CAZHHY010000129.1:4943-5219 GCA_964532375.1 uncultured Muribaculaceae bacterium | reverse complement strand
TAGGTGCTTCAGGAGCTTTGGTCTCTTCAACTTTAGCTTCTTCTGCTTTAGGCGCTTCAGGCGCTTTAGCCTCTTTTACTTCTGCTACTACCTCTTCTGGCTTAGCTTCTTTGCGAGGACGCATTTTTTTGTTGTCTGAAGTCTCTTTTGCTGTTTCTGCTGTAGCTGCTTCTTTTTCCTTTTCGAATTTTCTTTCGTTAAGGCCTTCTGAAACTGCTTGGCAAACTATATCCATTATGAGGTTAATAGACTTAGTGGCATCGTCGTTTGAAGGAA
>CAZHHY010000129.1:0-4933 GCA_964532375.1 uncultured Muribaculaceae bacterium | reverse complement strand
TCAATTGGACCTGGATCGCAACAAGTATCAACCATAGCGATTACTGGTATGTTCAAACGTCTTGCCTCTTTTACTGCGTTCATCTCTTTTTGGATGTCAATAACAAAGAGGGCACTTGGGAGCCTGTTAAGATCGGCTATAGAACCCAAGTTCTTTTCAAGTTTTGCTCTTTGGCGTGTCACTTGTAGCTTTTCACGTTTTGCAAGTGTTTCGAAAGTTCCGTCTGTCATCATTTTATCAATGGTATTCATTTTCTTGACAGCTTTACGAATTGTTGGGAAGTTGGTTAACATTCCACCTGGCCAGCGTTCTGCCACGTATGGCATATTAATAGCTTGGCATTTTTCAGCTACAATTTCTTTAGCTTGTTTCTTTGTGGCTACAAAAAGGATTTTGCGACCTGCGCGTGCAAGTTGCTTCATCACGTTTGCAGCTTCGTCTATTTTAATAACTGTCTTGTGCAGGTCTATGATGTGAATCCCGTTCTTCTCCATGAAGATATAGGGAGCCATTTTTGGATTCCATTTCCTCTTAAGGTGACCAAAGTGTACACCCGCATCAAGTAGTTCTTGGAAATTTGTTCTAGGCATTTTTAATTTCTCTTTTTAATAATTATTATTCTCTTTTCATCAACCTGTAGTAGCATTTTCATGATCTTTCAGGTTTTCCGCAGAAGGACAAATACTGGTAGCTGTATTATAGTCAGATCCTTGTATTTTGCATCCATTCTGTGCAATTTTTCAATTAGCTTTACAATTAGTAATAAATTGTAAATACAAACTCTAACGTTTGCTAAACTGGAAGCGCTTACGTGCTCCTGGCTGTCCTGGTTTCTTTCTCTCTACCTCGCGTTGGTCGCGGGTAAGGAAACCGTTGGCTTTGAGGGCCGGACGATACTGCTCTGCATCAATTTTGCAAAGAGCGCGGGCAATACCTAAGCGTAGTGCTTCGGCTTGGCCTTTGCTACCACCACCAAACATGTTAACGTTAACGTCGAACATACCTGTTGTGTTGGTAAGCTCAAGAGCCTGTTTTACGATGTATTGCAGAGTATCTGCAGGGAAGTAAACCTCTAGAGTTTTACCGTTAATCGTAATGTTGCCTTTACCTGAGTTTACATAAACGCGAGCAACTGCTTCTTTTCGTCTTCCAATGGCGTTAATTAATTCCATGCTCTGTTTAAATTTCTTTTAAATAAATTGTTTTTGGTTGCTGAGCCTCGTGAGGGTGTTCTGAGCCTGTATATACAAACAGGTTACGGAATAATTCTGCACCAAGGCGATTTTTTGGTAGCATGCCTTTCACGGCGTGCTCAACTACGTGCAGCGGCTTGCGTTGCAATAACTCTTTTGGAGTTGCAAATCTTTGACCGCCGGGATATCCGGTGTGACTAACGTACTGTTTGTTAGTCATTTTTTTACCCGTCAGGCGAACTTTTTCGGCATTGATAATAATTACATTATCTCCGCAGTCCACATGGGGGGTGTAGCTTGGCTTGTGTTTACCTCGTAGAATAAGCGCTATTCTAGAGGAAAGCCTTCCTAGAATCTGGTCGGCCGCATCAATAACTACCCATTCTTTATTAACGGTAGCTTTATTGGCCGAGACAGTCTTGTAACTCAATGTGTCCACTTTGTTGATCTTTAGATTAATACATTAATTTTGTTGCGATTTCCCTATAAATAGGGGGTTGCAAAGTTATAACTATTTTTTAAAGCGACAAAATTCTATTCACTTCGAGCCAAGTTTTGTTTATCTTAGGTGTTATATTCAAAATAATTATTGAGTTACAAATTTACCCTTTTTTATTGTTATGCAATTATCTACTTTTGTAACCTTATCCAAAATGGTGTGAATGAAAAAAGGCGTAAATGAAAATTTCTAATATTGAACTGGGTAACCAACCTCTTTTTCTTGCCCCCATGGAAGATGTTACCGACCCATCTTTCAGATATATATGTAAAGAGTTTGGTGCCGATGTTGTCTATACAGAGTTTATATCTTCTGATGGGCTAATAAGAGACGCCAAGAAAGCTTTGGCTAAGTTAGAAATTTCTGATCACGAACAACCAATTGGTATTCAAATTTATGGACATCTTTTAGAGCCCATGGTAGAGGCTGCAAAAATGGCCGAGGCTGCTGCCCCTGCTTTTATTGATATTAATTTTGGGTGTCCAGTAAATAAAATAGCAAACAGAGGTGCTGGTTCGGGAATGATGCGCTATCCAGATAAAATGATTGAGATAACAGAGAAGGTGGTGAAAGCGGTGAATATTCCTGTTACTGTAAAAACTCGATTGGGATGGGACGAGCAGAGTAAAATAATACCCGAGTTAGCTTTGCGCTTACAAGATACAGGCATTGCTGCTCTCACTATACATGGGCGCACTCGCTCTCAACTTTATAAAGGCGAAGCAGATTGGACTCTTATTGGTGAGATTAAAAATAACTCGGCAATAAAAATACCAATTATTGGTAATGGAGATATTACTACTGCTCAAGGAGCAAAGGAGGCTTTTGATAGATATGGAGTAGATGGCATTATGATTGGGCGGGCAACTTATGGGCGGCCTTGGATTTTTAAAGAGATAAAACACTTCCTCTCTACGGGAGAAATTATGCCAGAGCTTACTCTTAATGAAAAGGTAGATCTTGCAGGTAGGCATTTGCTTAAATCTGTAGAGATTAAGGGAGAGAGAGTGGGAGTGCTAGAGATGAGGCGGCATCTTTCGTCATATTTTAAAGCTTTACCTAACTTTAAAGAATTGAGAATGAAGTTGGTTACAGAGAACGACTATAAAGAGGTGCTTGTGTTGCTAGAGGTTGTGAGAGAAAGATATTCAAATAACTAATAGCTAAATAAGAGTAGTGGATTGAATAAAAATTTGGAATTAATTAAATAGAGCAATTATTAAATATAAAATATGGAGTCCTTCTTTATTAACAAAGTGTTGCTATTACCTTACTATCTAGTACTAAAGATAAGGCACTATTTATACGACACTGGATTCTTCAAATCCTATAAATTTGATATACCTATTATAATAGTAGGAAACATTTCGGCTGGTGGTACTGGTAAAACTCCGCACACAGAATTTATTGTTAAACATCTCTTGGGTAAGGGAAAAGTTGCTGTGCTTTCAAGAGGGTATGGTCGTAAAACCAAGGGATTCAGATATGTAGAGATAGATGATACAGCATTTACAAGCGGTGATGAACCTCTGCAAATAAAGCATAAATTTCCCGAAGCTATTGTTGCTGTAGATGCCAACAGGGTTAGAGGCGTTAAAACGCTCTTAGATTTACCTATTGAACAGCGCCCAACTGTAATAGTTATGGACGATGCTTTTCAACATAGGCGAATTATTGGTTCTACTAATATTGTACTTGTAGATTATTCACGCCCTATAGAGAGTGATAATCTACTTCCTATAGGGTCACTTAGAGATTTGCCAGAGCAAATTTCAAGAGCCAATATTGTTATTGTAACAAAATGCCCCCCAGAGATGTCACAAGAAGATCAGTTTGTTTGGAAAAAATCGCTTAAACTGGCTCATAACCAAACTCTTTTCTTTACATCAATGAAATATTCCGAACCCGAGGCTATTTTCCCCGAAGGTGATAAGAGGTATATCTATTCAAACTTTGCTCTGCTTGTTACCGCTATAGCAAACCCCAAGCCGTTGGAATACGAACTTATAAGCAAATATAAAATCATTAAAAAACTTAGGTATAGAGATCATAAGAATTTTTCTAAAAGAGATGCTGCTTCAATAAACAGGATGGCAACTAACTCTCCAAAGGCAGTAATATATACTACCGAAAAGGATGCTCAAAGGATGGTGCTACTGCCAAACCTATCTAAGGAAGTTAAACTTAGAATTTTTTTCTTACCTATAGAGGTAACTATTTTGAATGATAAAGTTAATGATTTCTATCGCTTGCTAAGCTAAGTCTGTTTCAAATCATTCTTATTATTAGAATTTGCCTATTTATTTGAAAGGGAGTGTTAGAAATTAAGCTGTAAACAGCTTACTTATAGTTTATTTTAGCCTTTTAAGTTTCAATTTGATAGGGGGTAAATATAAACTTGGCATTATTGGCTAATAAAAAGGGGCATATCATTGTTTTTTTTATTACTTTTGCCCAACGTAGTTTTGTTAATTTTAATGAAATATAACCACGCAAAGACTCAATTATTAATCTAAAATTTAAAACTCATGCATGTTTTTAAACAAAAAAGCCGTGTTGGACGCAATGTCCTAGCGGTTTTTGCTCTGGTTCTGCTATCAGGAACATTGATGGCTCAGAACATAAGAGTTACTGGAAAAGTTGTCGATAAAGCAGATTTACCGGCTATTGGAGTATCGGTTATGGTACAAGGCACTAGAACAGGTGCTGCTACAGATCTTGATGGTGCTTTTGAAATTAACGCGCCTGCTAATGGAATTCTTATTTTTTCTGCAATTGGCATGAAAACAATATCGGTTCCTATTAGCAACCGCACTGTCATTAATGTAACAATGGAAGATGAAGCCTTTTTGCTGGATGAACTTGTAGTTACAGCTCTTGGTATTAAAAAGGAAAGGAAAGCATTGGGATATGCTGTATCCGATATCAAGGCAGATGAATTGATGAGGAATAAGACCGCAAATCCAATTTCTTCACTTTCAGGTAAGATTGCTGGTGTTAACATCACCCAATCTTCTGGCGCAGCAGGTTCTGGCGCGCAGATTATTCTTCGTGGCGGTACGTCAGGATCTGAAGGCAAAGACAATCAACCTTTGTTTGTTGTAGATGGAGTGATTTATGACAATTCATCAACTTTAGTAGGTAACTCTGCATTTGATGGTTCTTATAAAGCGGCAACCACAACCTCTAACCGTATTATGGATATAAATCCAGAGGATATTGAGAATATGTCTATTTTGAA
>CAZHHY010000128.1:0-5268 GCA_964532375.1 uncultured Muribaculaceae bacterium | reverse complement strand
AAATGGAAGGAAAAGATCTGATATTAAAGTATCTGTAGTCTCTTTGCCTATTACATAAGCCAAAAAAACAGGTGCTACCGGCCAAGCAAGTTTATTGCAGATTCCCATTATAGACATACGCTTTGCAGCACTTTCGATGGGGCCTAAAATTGTAATATATGGGTTAACAGCTGCTTGTAAAAAAGTATTACCAATACCACTAAAGAATGAAGCAACTAAGAAGAGAGTAAAACTCTCATATTTTGCCGAGGGAATAAAAAGAGCAAAAGCTATAGCAAACAGTAAAAACGATAGAGACATTGTCTTTTTATAGCCTATCTTTTTAATGGTGAGAGAAGCAGGGTAGCCAAAAATGATAAAAGTAGAGAACGTGGCTGCAAGTACTAGGTAAGAAGCACCCGAAGAAACGCCAAGTGTCCCGCTAAGTACAGGAATTAAAAAAGAGTTGATGCCTAATGCAAATCCTATTGCAAAAAACATCATCCCAATAAAGGCTATTGGGATAATGAAGTTCTGTTTTTTATTCATTTCAAAGTCTATAATTTATTTGAGATTTAATAATACTTCTCTTACTATAAAATTGCTATTCTAATGCTTCACTTTGTATCTAACAAAGAGTTCAATGGCTTGATATTCTGCCATTCCTAGTTTGTCAAACAATACAGCCGTGTTGTGGTTTCTCTCCTCGGCTCGTAACCAAAATTCTCGTTTATCTGAGCCAGGGAATAGTGGCCTATCCTTCTGAGATTGGTGTTTAAAGATTGCCTCTCTTTTAATAATAACCTCTTCTGGGCTCAATGGAACTGCCATATCGGCATCGGCAACATCCCACTCTTGCCATGCACCTCTATAGAGCCAAACTCGGCAGTCTCTAATCCAAGGCTCGTTTTTAAGTTCTTCTAAAGCAATTAAAATAGCTTGTAAACATACTCGGTGAGTACCGTGAGGGTCGCTCAAATCTCCAGCAGCGTATATTTGATGTGGTTTAACATCTTTTATTAGATTCTTAACAATATCTATATCGGCTTTCCCTATAGGGTTTTTCTTTACTCCACCTGTCTCATAAAATGGCATCTCTAAGAAATGAACTCGCTCTTCTGGTATTTTAAGATAACGGCAGGCTGCCTTAGCTTCACCTCTTCTTATTGCACCTTTTATCTCTCTAATACTTTGAGAATCGGGTTCTCCAGGGTGCTTTTGAGACAGTTCTTTAATAGCATCGTTATAAATATCATTGCTTTTTTGAATATCAAAGCCATAAATTTTAGCGCTATCGCTCAAAAAATCAAGAAATCTAATTGCATCATGGTCAAAAACTGCAATGTTACCCGATACTTGGTAAGCTAAGTGTACCTCGTGGCCATGTTCTGAAAGGCGAGCAAGAGTACCACCCATAGAGATAACATCGTCGTCTGGGTGTGGGCTAAATATAATTGCTCTTTTAGGGAATGGCAATTTTCTCTCGGGCCGGGTAGAGTCGTCGGCATTTGGTTTACCACCTGGCCATCCTGTAATAGTATGTTGAAGATCGTTGAAAACTTTTATATTGATCTTACTAGCAGGGCCTTGTTCGGTTACTAGTTCACTCATACCATTGTCGTTATAATCTCTATCTGTCAATTTTAGAATTGGTTTTTCTAATTTTTTACAGAGCCAAAATACCGATTTCTTAACCATCTTAGTAGACCATTCGCAAGGGCCTGTTAACCATGGGGTTTTAATTCTAGTTAAATCATCGGCAGCAGGAAAATCTACATAAACCTCTAGGTTCACATGCTTTTGCAAATGTGAAATTGGTATAAGTTCGTTAACGTCTCCCTCTACCAATTTAGATACTGTTCCAGCAGCACCTTCGCCCCAAGCTAGGAAAAAGACTTTTTTAGCATTGATAATTGTATCAATTCCCATTGTAAGTGCATGGAAAGGTACATATTCAACACCAAAAAACTCTGAAGCAGAAGATATTCTTGTTGTATGGTTAAGAGTGATTAGCCTAGTTTTTGAATTGTACTGTGAGCCAGGTTCATTGAAACCCATATTTCCTATGACCAATGCATCTATTCCTCCAAGAGATGCAATTTTATTTTCGTAGTTTTCACAGTATTCATGAATAATCTCTTTTTCTACCTCGCTATCAAGAAAATTAAGATTGGCTTGAGGAATATCTATAAAATCTAGTAAGTACTCTTTTAAAAAGCGATAGTGGCTTTGCAATTCGTTTTTATTGAGTGGCCAATATTCATCTAAACTAAATATGTGAACATTTTTAAAAGACATTTTCTTCTCTTTGTAAAGAGAGACTAAGCTTTCATATACAGGTATAGTAGCAGAAGAAGCACTTAGTGCTAAAACACAAGGTTTATTGAGCTCTTCTTTTTCATTTATTATAGCGGTAATCTTCTCGGCAACTAAGCGACTGGCTTTGTCTGCTTCTTCAAAGATATTAACCGGGATTTTTTCATATCTCTTTGTAAAATCTGGATTAATTATCATGGTATATTAATTTTATTTATATATTTAGTTTGTTCTCTTACAAATGATTAGGAGAATACTTTATTGCTTGTTAATTTTATTTGCTCTACTAACAGCCTCTTTAATTATTAGTAGTTCTGTTAACATTGCTTCCATTAAATCTAATTTTAACATATTGGCTCCATCTGACAGAGCTTGGGCAGGGTTTGGGTGAGTCTCTATAAAGAGCCCATCTGCTCCTGAAGCAATACCCGCTCGAGCCATTGTAGAGATAAGAGTTGGCTTGCCCCCCGTTACTCCACTAGTTTGATTGGGTTGCTGCAAACTATGAGTTACATCTAGGATTACTGGATATCCAAACTCTTTCATCTCTGGAAATGAGCGATAATCAATTATGAGATCTGTATAACCAAATTGTGTGCCTCTATCGGTTAACATTATTTTATTATTACCAGCATTCTTAACCTTTTCGGCAGCAAATTTCATAGAGCCAGGAGAGAGAAACTGTCCTTTTTTGATATTTACATATTTGCCTGTTTTTGCAGCAGCTTCTAAAAGATCTGTTTGGCGGCAAAGAAATGCAGGTATTTGTAAAACATCTATATTATAAGAAGCAGCTAGTTCTGCCTCATCTATATTATGAATGTCTGTTACAGTTGGAACTTGTAATTCGTCTCTAATCTTTTTTAAGATTGACAGTGCCTTTCTATTGCCAAGGCCAGTAAAAGAGTCTGCTTTAGATCTGTTAGCTTTCCTATACGAGGCTTTAAAAATGAATGGTATAGATAACCTGTCTGTAATAGCTTTTAATTCTGAGGCAATTTTATATGTAATCTCTTCACCCTCAATAACACAAGGACCAGCGATAAGAAAGAAATTATCGTTTGTGCCCTCTTTTAAGTATTCAATTTGTTCTAAAATCATAGTGGTGCAAAATTAGCTAAAAACTATTGATTTTAATATTTTTTCCATTGCATATGAAGTCTTTTCCTTATTTCTGCCTCTTTACTGTTCTCTCCAGGTTCATAAAAAATTGATTGTGCAATTAGTTCGGGCAAAAACTCCTGCTCTGTAAAATTACCAGGGTAGGAGTGTGCATATTTATAATTTTTACCGTAATCTAAACCTTTCATAAGCTTTGTTGGGGCGTTTCTCAAATGGAGGGGAACAGGTAAATCTCCACTTCTACGTACTTCTTCAATAGCTGCATCTATTGCCATGTATGCAGAGTTGCTCTTAGCCGATGTAGCTAAGTAAATTGCAGCTTGAGAGAGAATGATTCTAGATTCGGGCATTCCAATTTTGTGGCAAGAATCGAAACATGCTTGTGCAATAAGCATTGCATTTGGGTTGGCTAGGCCAATATCTTCAGATGCCAATATTACCATTCTTCTTGCGATAAATAGGGGGTCTTCGCCACCTTCGAGCATGCGTGCCATCCAATATAAAGCACCGTTAGGGTCGCTTCCTCTTATGCTTTTGATAAATGCCGAGATTATATCGTAATGTTGTTCTCCACTCTTATCATACCTTGCAATATTCTCTTGCAGACGCTCTGTAACAATATTGTTATCTATAATAATATCGCCATTTTGCACCTCCGTAGAGGTAATTATCTCTATTATGTTAAGTAGTTTCCTAGCATCGCCACTAGAGAACCTATAGAGTGCCTCTCTCTCATTTATAACTATACTCTTATTGGAAAGGATAGGGTCTTCTTTAATAGCACGGTCTATAAGTATGTCTAAATGTTCTTTTTCTAGAGACTTTAGAACATAAGTTTGGCACCGCGATAAAAGGGGAGAGATTACCTCAAAAGATGGGTTCTCTGTAGTGGCTCCAATAAGCACAATTGTGCCATCTTCTACAGCACCCAAAAGAGCATCTTGTTGTGATTTGCTAAAACGATGAATCTCGTCTATAAATAAAATAGGTCTTTTTTTCTGAAATATTGAGCCAGAATTAGATTTTCCAATAATTTCCCTGATATCTTTAACTCCAGCATTAATTGCACTGAGCGAATAAAATGGACGGTCTAGCTGAGTAGAGATAATTCTAGCCAAAGTAGTTTTGCCAACACCAGGAGGGCCCCAAAGAATAAATGAGCTAATGTTTCCAGATTCAACCATCTTTCTTATAACAGCGCCAGGACCAACCAAGTGTTCTTGTCCTACATATTCATCTAAGGATTTTGGACGCATTCTCTCTGGAAGGGGTGTAGATTCTCTATTTGGCATATTTTGAAGATTCATTATAAAATAGATTCGCAAATATCCTTTTTAACATAATACCTCTCTATTTAACATAATATAAATTGTGTTACTATTGTCGTTTTCTGAGCTGTTTAATGATTCGCGATATAACTTTATCAATAGATTGGTCTGGCTCTATAATGTTATAATCTTCCCAAAAGTTGTCGTCTGTAAAATCGTTCACCTTATTAGAGAAAATATCTTTTGCTCTAATTCTATTTTGTGGTTCAATTTTTCTTTCAATTGGTAAAATATCTGTAACAGCAACTTCAGACATAATTGTGTAGTTACTGCTAAACCATTTCCTTTTCCACTTAGCGTTAAATTTAACCTCTGTTCTAGAATAATCAAAAAACCATTGTCCAGCTATAGGTTTAAAGTTTACCAAGTAATTTGCACTTATTACATCCATTCTTAAAGAGGTTGGTTTCCTCTTTACAAAATATGTATTAGCTTGTTCGCGCCCCTCTACATTCATAGCAAACTCGGCACGTCCTATAGCAAAAGATTCGGCATCAATAAAAACTCGCCCTCTAAAGAAAAT
>CAZHHY010000127.1:0-5420 GCA_964532375.1 uncultured Muribaculaceae bacterium | reverse complement strand
GGTTATGGGAGTTACTACAGCGATAGTAGAGACCAAGCGTTTTTTGATCAGTTTAATGAAAATAGGAACCCCTCAATAGGTTTTGGATTGAATATCCCAATTTTCAATAATTACAGGGTGAAAACCAATGTGAAAAACGCACAACTTGGTGTTAGAAGAGCTCAAATAGATTATAAGAGCAAATTACAGCTACTTTACAAAGAGATTCAACAAGCTGGCAATGAAGCTCAGTCTCTATATGAAAAATATAAGGCGTCAGAAGAGAACACTAAAGCAATGGAAGAATCTTTCCGTTATGTTCAACAAAAATTTGATGTTGGTGTTTTGAATGCTACAGACTATACTGTCTCAAAAACTAATTTATTTAAAGCAAAATCAGACTATTATCAGTCTAAATATCAATATGTGTTCCAGCTCAAAATACTGGACTTCTATAAAGGGATACCAATCTCATTATAACTTTAACGGGAAAAATTATGAAAAAAAAGAAACTAATATGGATAATAGCAGCAGCTGTTTTGCTAATTGCTATATTGGCATGGGCTGGCAGCAAAAAAGATAAAGCTGCAACTACAGTTACTGCTCAAGAAATTACCGGAAAAAGTATAATTGAGGTTATTCCTGCCAATGGGAAAATCAAGCCGGTGGTAGAGGTTAAAATAAGCCCCGACGTTTCTGGAGAAATTGTAGAACTTAACTTCAAAGAGGGAGACATTATTAATAAGGGAGATCTTATTATTAAGATTAAACAAGATGTCTATATCTCTATGAGAGACCGTGCCGAGGCTTCACTTAACTCTGTTAAGGCTCAGTTAACTCAACAGTTGGCTCAGTTCGCTCAAACAGAACAGACCTACCAAAGAAATAAGATTTTATTTGACCAAAAAGCAATCTCTGAAGCTGAATACGAATCGGCATATTCTCAGTTTCAGGTTGCAAAAGAGCAGATAAAAGCAGCTGAATTTAATGTTAAAAGCACTAAAGCAGCTCTTAAAGAGGCAGAAGAGAATCTAAACAAAACTGTTATATATGCTCCTATGTCTGGCATTATTTCAAAAATGAGTATAGAGAAAGGCGAGCGTGTTGTTGGGACTAGCCAAATGGCTGGTACCGAAATGCTGCGCATTGCCAACTTCGATCAAATGGAAGTTCTTGTAGATGTAAATGAAAATGACATAATAAGAATTAAACAGGGCGATACTGCAACTATCGACGTAGATGCATACCCTAATAGAAAATTTATAGGAGTGGTTACTCAAATTGCAAATTCTGCTAAAAACATTGGGTCTGCTTTAGACCAAGTAACTAATTTTGAAGTTAAAATCTTTATTCTTCCTGCTTCGTATCTAGATATAGTGGCAGAAGGAAGAATCCCATTCCGCCCTGGGATGTCGGCTTCGGTAGCAGTTCAAACAGCACGTAAAGATAACATTAGCACTATTCCACTTCAATCAATAACAACTAGGGTAGATTTGCTAGAAGATTCTGTAAAACAGGCTTTAGGTATTAATGAATCTGTAGAACAGGTATTTGTTATTAAAGAAGATAACACAGCCGAGGTAAGAAAAATAACAACAGGTATTCAAGACCTTACTAATATAGAGGTAACATCTGGGCTCTCTCTTGGAGAGAAAGTAATTACTGGCCCATTCTCTGCCATTAGCAAAACTCTTAAAAATGGAACTCTAGTCAAAATCGAAGAAGAGAAAGATAAAAAGAAATAGATAATTTTTGATGATTAATAAAGCTCCAACTATTTTACTAATTGAAACCAGTACAGAGGTTTGTTCTGTGGCACTTTGTTTGGGAAGCACACTTATAGATCAAAAAATATCTCGTGAACCAAGGGCACATGCTGGTATTATATCTATAATAACTCAAGATCTTCTAGATAGCAATAGCACCTCCTTAGAAATGTGCGATGCAATTGCAGTTAGCCAAGGGCCTGGCTCATATACAGGGCTTCGTGTTGGTGTATCATTTGCAAAAGGGCTCTGTTATGGCGCGTCAAAGCCTCTTATTGGTGTGGGCTCATTAGACCTTCTAGCATCTCTTGCCTATTCTGCTCTTATCAATCCCACATCAATTATTTTCAAGGATAACCTCAATCCCACATCAATTATTTCTAAAGAAAGTTTAGCAGAAGCTACTATTGTACCAATGATAGATGCCCGTAGAATGGAAGTTTATACAGCCAATTACTCGGCAAAGGCACAACGGCTTACTCCAGTAGAGGCACTTATAATAGACTCAGAAAGCTTTAGTGAACAATTAGATAAAGGAATTGTAATCTTCTGTGGAGATGGCTCCCCAAAAGTTTCGGATGTCATAAAACACCCTAATGCCATTTTCTTAAATATAGAAGCCCTCTCAAAGGGGATGATACAAACTGCTAATGAAAAATATAATAAAGGCGAATTCGAAGATGTTGCCTACTTTGAACCATTCTACCTTAAAGAGTTTATTGCAGGAATATCTACGAAGAATCCTCTCCAAATTCTCAAGAAATAGCAGAGTTATATAAAGTATATACTAGGAGAATCTATTTTAAGAGTGAGATAATGAGATTTTCAAGTGCATTATCATAAACGTCTTTGGCTATTATTGTACCAGATTTATCTATAATAAAGTTGGCGGGTACCTTTGTAATATTGTATGTAGCAAGTGGCATTGAGTTGGCTCCTAGCCCATCACAAACGCTTATCCACGGAAGCTTTTGGTCTGAGACTGCAGTTGCCCAAGCGGTTTTATCTGTATCAATAGAAACTTGATAAATCTCTAGCCCCTTAGAATTGTATTTTTCATAAAGATCTTTGTAATCTAAATTAATCATTTTGTGAGATGTCTCTGTAATTGTCCAAAATGAGAGTAAGACAACCTTAGAGGTAAGATCTGATAAAGATCTTTTGATGGCTTTAGTATCTGGCAAAGTAATCTCTGGGAATCCACTTTCCGAAGCGTTAATGACTTTTGAATTTAAAGTATTAGATTTTTCTCTATAGTCTATCTCTTCTAATAGCCTCTCTAGATAGACCCACTTAGGATAAATTACATTTAAGGAATCATAGACTCTACGGAAAATAAGAGCATCCATGGGATCGGCAAAAAGAGCAATATTAGGAGATAGCTTGTGATAGAGAAGAATTATATTAGATATAGAATTGGGATTTGAATAGATATGTTTAATTGCATCTTGCTTTTGTTTAACATACAACTTACCTAAATCGTAGTTAAAGGCTGTCTCTTTTTGGGTGTCGCCAATTTCGTTTGCACTTTGCATCTGAGCCATTAGTAGGTCGAATTTATACTTTGTAGCTGATAAGCTCTTCTCTAACTCATTTAGCTTTTCTGTCTCTACAGAGCCAGATATAACTGGAGCTGTTCCTAAGGTATCGGTTATAACTTTAACCTTGTCTCCAGGTAGCAATACCATAGATGCAATTTGCCTCTCTTTGTAGTATAGGTAATAGAAGTTGGGGTTCTTATTTGTTATTTTAACTGAATGCGAGAATTCTCCCGAAGCCTTAACCTTTAAGGTGTCCAATGTTTTTTGAGTGCTTACTTCTAAGACTTTAAGTACAAGTGTACCATTGGTTGCACCCTCTATTTTTCCAGTAATCTTTGCAGTTTTATTGTTTGAGCAAGAAAGGGTAGCAAAGAAAACAAGTGTGGCAAGAATAACTCTTCTCATCTTTTTATAGTTTGATTTTAGAACTTATCTGTTTTGAAATTTGCTCCATCTCTGAGGTGGAGAGTTTTAATTTTTCTTTTTTAAAATCTAGATCGCTCTCTTGATTTAGAGGTATAAGGTGAATATGGGCATGAGGTACTTCCATGCCTAAGACAGCAATACCCACTCGTTTGCAAGGAACAACTTCTTTAATTGCAATTGCTACTTTTTGAGCAAAAGCAAAAAGCGAGGAAAAATCTTGGCTCTCTAGATCAAAAATGTAGTCTGTCTCTTTTTTTGGAATTACAAGAGTATGCCCTTTAGAGATAGGATTAATATCTAAAAAAGCATAAAAATTTTGGTCTTCTGCAATTTTCCATGAAGGAATTTGGCCAAATACAATTTTTGAGAAAATAGTGGCCATACTATTTTGATATTTCAAGTATTTCGAATTTGAGCAAGCCCGAAGGGACATTAACATCTACAAATTCTCCTTTTTTCTTTCCAATTAGAGCTTTGCCAATAGGCGTTGCTGCAGCAAGTTTACCTTCTCTAAGGTTTGCTTCGGTCTCACCAACTAGGGTGTACTCAACTATTGTATTAGTAGTTAAGTTTTTAAGCTTAACTTTATTCATTATTTGAATATGAGTGGTGTTGATCCTAGACTCATCTATGATGCGAGCATTTGCAATCATCCCTTCTAGCCTGCTAATTTTAAGCTCTAGAAGCCCTTGAGCCTCTTTGGCTGCGTCGTACTCTGCATTCTCAGATAAATCTCCTTTATCTCTTGCCTCGGCAATTTGCCTAGAAATTGCTGGGCGCTCAACAGAAATAAGTTGCTGATGCTCTGCCTTGAGTTTCTCTAAACCCTCTGCAGTTAGGTAATGAATTTTTGACATATCAATATAGAAAATTAAAAAGAATCCTGTGCCACAGGACTCTTCAACACAAAGTTAATAATTTAAATTAAATAAAAAAACTAATCCAAATATTTTGGCCTGGCTATTTCTGAGTATAAGATAAAGAGCCTAGGATCAAAGCCTTTACCCTTAAAGTCTATTGCTTTTTGAGATTGATCGCTAGAGTCAAAGCCCGATATTTCTGAACTGTCGTAAATATCTTGAAGAAGCTGTTTGGTCTCGGCGTCGGTCTTGTTTACAGGTACGTCTACATTGTATGCTTCTTTCCCTAATGTCTCTGTTGGGACAATTTCTGGTTCATATTTCCTTCTTATTGGTGTTTGAGGCTCTTGATTTTGAGCCATTGAGTGTTGGTGATGAGAGGATAGCTCTTGGTACTGAGCAGCGAGTCCTTGATGTTCAGAGGCCAGCCCTTGGTGTAGAGCTTCTGGTTCTCTTTGTGCTTGTTGCGAGGCAATATCTTTATAGCCTTGCTTTGTGGGATAGAGCTGCTCTTCTAATTCTTCATCTTCTAAACCATCTACCATTGACAGTGAGCCAAACATTCGAGCTAAATCTTTGTGCAGCTCTTCGTTAGGATCTATTCTTTTTACAGGGGGCTTATTAACCGAGTTTTGCCTCTGCTCTTTTTTGTTCTTTTCATTATATATCTGATATGCCATTATTCCAATAGCAACAACTATGTATAAAAATGTATCCATATCTAATAATTTAAAGATGCCGTTTTGGTATTAAAACACTAATTTAAAAATAAAAAACAGCATTATCTCTAATATCGCTCTTTTATCTTAATTTTACCCCATTAAATAACAAAAGATTGTTTGCCCTCT
>CAZHHY010000126.1:0-5611 GCA_964532375.1 uncultured Muribaculaceae bacterium | reverse complement strand
GGGGATTTTGAAGGGGAATTGATTCTTTTTGGATCGGAACGGTTTCCGGATTGGGGGGCGGTGACTGAGTATTTGCTTAGGTAAAAGAGAAATTCTAGGACACCTACCAGACACTAATGACCCAGGGAACGATGGGTTGCTTCGTTTTCTTTTGCGACAAACCTATGGCTGATTTCTTTAGAGAGGAAATCGTAAGCGGTGTTGAGCTAGTGTATCATCGTTCGCGTGCTTTTTGTTCCTCTTCTAACATCCCGGAAGATTTGCTTCTTTACAAATATTTATACGGAAAGCATAAAGAATATATCGAATAACATAAAATAAATTTTGTAATTCAATATTATTTATCTAATTACTACATCTTCTAAGCCTATTATTCGTAATGCTTTTTGAGTTGAATGGTGTACTTGTTGGCTTAGATAAACAACGTTTTTACGAATAAATTCATTCTTAACCTTATGTTTATCTCTTGCAGCGGTAAAAGCAATAAGAGTAGAGATTGAGCCTCCAGAAGACAAACAACCAACTGCGCTATCTGGAAATGAGAATAGCGATTTTAGCCAATTAACAACTTCATTTTCAATAGTAGCAGCGCCTGGCGAAGCATAGTGCATCCCGGCAAAAGGGTTGGTAGCTGCTGCAATAAAATCTGCAAGAGCTGCGGTAAAAATTCCGCCCCCAGGAATATAACCCAAGTGCTTTCCAGAAGAGGCATTGATTCCATTCTCGGCTACCTCTTTTTGATATAATTCTAGAAGCTCTGCTAACGATCTTTTTTGATTGGTAATTTCTAACGATCTGGGTTCTCTCTCTTTAAAAGCATTAATAGAATCTAGCCCTTCAATAAAGTGGTTTATATAGCCTGTAACACTTTTAACCATTGCTAACCGCTCTGGTTCTTGCGTGTCTAGCTCTTGACTTAACTTATTTAATGCATTTAATTTGAAAATTATATCTTCTCTATCCATCAAAATATATTTTCTGTAAATTTATAAATTTTAGCTTATCTAAAAATAGAGAAGCCCTCTTGAAACAATGCCGATTCCTCTTTGAAAAGTGGCATTGTAAATTTAAAATTACTGCCTTTCCCCAGTTCGCTCTCTACCCAAATTTTACCTCCATGTTTTTCTACAAACTCTTTGCATAGCAATAGACCTAAGCCTGTTCCTTGCTCATGTTCTGTCCCTTCTGTTGCAAATGGTGTTGTGAAATCCCAAAGTTTTAGTTGGTTATTTGGGCTAATCCCAACGCCATTGTCGCATACAGAAATTGTTGCAAATTCGCCTTCTTTTTGGGCATAAAGAGTAACCTCTCCATTAATATGAGTAAATTTTATTGCGTTGGTAATTAAGTTGCGCAAAACTGTTTTTATCATATTAATGTCGGCAAAAAGATAAATAGGCTCTTTTTCAGAACAACCTATCTTAATGTTTTTTGAATCTGCTTGATTGCACTTACATGACAATACTTCGTTGCAAATATCTATGAAAGATAGTCTCTTGGGGTAAAATGGCAATTTACCCGATTGAGACATAGACCATAATAGTAGATCGTTTAATAAATTATAAGTACTATGAGCAGTTTGGCTTAACAATGATAATTGCATTTCAATTTCATCGGAATCATATTCTCTAAAATTACTTAGAAGTATATCTGAAAAACCTAATAATGCAGTAAACGGACTTCGCAAATCGTGGGCAAGAATTTGCATAAACCTATCTTTATCGTCGTTTAGCTGGCTTAGTGCTTTTTCGTAAAGTTCCTTCTCTTTTAAAAAAGAGATTAACTTGTTAAAATGGAGTGAGAAATCGCCAAGAAAATCAATTTCCTGATTAAGATCTCCTTCAGATATTCGTTTTACCTGCCAAACAAGGTGAGATAGATTGGCGTGTAGCTGCTTAAAAGGTGAAATAAGTAAATTATGTCTTGGGACTTCAACATCAAGATGGCCTTTTGACAAACCATCTACAAAACTATTTGCTTCATTTAATTTTGACATTAACTCATTTACTGCCAAAAACAGATCTTTAGTGTTTTTATCTTCTATTAGATCTATAGAGCTTTGAATCTCAGGACCAGGCGTTTCAGATGCTTCAAATTTTATTAGTTGATTAATCTGTTTTGTAAGATAGATAGATAGTTCATTTGTATTCATTGTGTTTTTTTTATCAAGAAACGGCAAATCCTTCCTCCGGCAGACCAACAATCAACTTCTTTAACTGAAAATTTTAGTTTTGTATATTCGTCAAGAATTCCTGCAATAAAACCCTCGTCGTAATCGCAAACTGTTTCGTCTGTAATAGGTAAACCACTACAATCTAAGTCTTCGGCAACAGTTAGAGTAAAGTTCATTTTCTCTAAATCTGATTTCTCTACTCTAAGAACACCAATATGTAACTCTTTTAAAGCCTTCTGCAATTGAGAAATAAAATCGTAGAACTCTAGTTTTATATCCAAAAGATTAATACAAAACTCCTTACCGGCAATATATCCCGATTTGTAAAATAGTTCTGCTGCTTTTGCAGCCCCATATTCTTTATTCAACACACTGCGCATAGTGTACTGCATAAGCCTATAAACAGATACATCAGTATGTGAGCCCAAATTAGGCCTCCCTATTCCAATATCGCCAATATCGGCCCATTTAAAAGTGTAGTTATCTTCTTTCATAGCTGTACTGTATTTGGATATCTATTCCAAATGTAAGCTTAAATATTTTTATACCAATAAAATTCCTTTTTTTTAGCATTATCCTATCTTTTAGCAGCATCCTTTTTTTCTACAATTGTCTATATTATCATTAAAATAGTGGCTAAAAATGCCATTGCCAAACCAAAATAAAAGGAGCATCTGAATTTACACTGTCATACAACAATCCTGCAATCAAACTCGCTGGCAATAGAGTAACTCCAAGCACAGCATGATAAATACCATATGCCGTTCCTTTTAAATCTTTGCTGACAATATCTGAAATCATTGCCTTTTGTGTTCCATCGGTTAATGCACTGTATAATCCATATAGCATAAATAAGAATATGAAAATACCAATAGAATTAAATCTACCAAAAAGATAGTATACAACTGCATAAGCCAAAAAACCAAGAACAATCAACTTCTCACGACCTATTCTATCAGATAATTTTCCAATTGGTATGGCAAGTGCTACCGACACAGTATTAAAAATCATGTACACAAAAGGAATATATAATTTTGCTATTCCTGTTTCGCTTGTTTTTACAAGCAGCAAAGCATCGGATGAATTACCTAGCGTAAACACAAAAATTATTATTAAGAAAAAATAGAACTTCTTAGGTAGTTGTTTCAAAGAAATCTTAATTGTGCTCTCTCTTTTTTGTGCTGTTCCTTCTTTTATAAAGAAGATAATAGTAATTACGCCCAAAATGGCAGGGATAGTAGCTATTAAAAAAATGTTAGTATAATTTAAAGGGAATAAATATAACAACAAGAAGGCCATTAAAGGTCCCACAATTGCTCCACTATTATCCATTGCCTTTTGAAATCCGAACGTTTTACCGGCTTCCTTCTGTTTTATAGAACTACTTATTAAACTGTCTCTTGGTGCTGCTCTTAAACCTTTTCCAGTACGCTCAAAAAATCTTAATAACAAAATATGAATAGGTATCTTTGCCAATGCATATAAGGGCGTTATTAATGCAGTTATCCCATAACCAATAACCATGAAAGGCTTGTTTTTTCCTATCTTATCGCTCCAATAGCCAGAAACTGCCTTTAATAACGATGCAGTGCTCTCTGCAATTCCTAAAACACCAAATGGTGCCAAGGGCTTGAAGTTTTCACTGTTCATTTGAGGGATACCACTAAAGATCAAATATAAAAGCGAAAACAAAGTTATAGTTACAATTACAAGATTCAATGTCCCCGCTTTGAAAAATAGTTTTACCCTAGTAAAGCTAAGTTTAACCCGTTTTGTCAAATTCCATTTTTAATATTTATTTTGTCTCTTACATATTTTAAAACGTGAAAAACAGATCAAATCTTCTTCACATATTGAGTAATGATTACAATCATCTGCCCATCTACTCTGCCTTCAATAAATTGAGCATTCTCTCTATCTAATCTAATTCCTCTCACGGCAGTCCCACGTTTAGCAGTAAACCCACCTCCAGAAACCTTCAAATCTTTTATCAAAACCACATTGTCTCCATTTTGAAGAACCACGCCGTTACTATCTATATGCTTAATTGCATCTTCGTCTTCAACTCCTAATTTAGCCCAAGCCAATGTCTCTTCGTTAAGATAGAGCATATCTAACAAACCTTGTGGCCAGCTTTCACCTTTAAGTTGGTGCAGCATTCGCCAAGCAACCACTTGAACAGCAGGAACCTCGCTCCACATACTATCATTCAAACAATGCCAGTGAACTGGAGTGATTTTTTCTGGATCTAATAACTGCTCATTGCAAGTACCACAAACCATCACATAATCGTCTGAGTTGTTATTTTGTAGAGGAGCCACCTCAAACGAAGTTAGATTATCGGTTGCACCACACAGTTCACACTTTGAACCACTTCTAGCTGTCAATTCTTTTTCAAAATTCATATTAAAAATTCTTTATCTTTTTCAAACTTAAAATTTCTTTATCCTTCTAGGCTTATGTTTCCAAATTTAAAAAGTTTTTACTTGTTCAAATTTAATTTCTAAACATATAATTCCCTAATTATATCAAACTACCAATCATTCATATGAGCCAGTTTCCTATATAATTCTATATGAACTCTTGTTGAGGCAAATGGGTTATTGGGGTAATTGTATTTTTTATTGGCACTGGTTTTTACAATAACGGTGTTAGTAGTTGGGTTTATATAAATATGTTGATTGTATACGCCTATAGCCATAAATTCGCCTTCATTGCCATCTACAATCCACCATTGATATCCATAACCAATGCCAAGATCGGCCGAGTTTTCACTCTGGGCCTGCAAATATTCTTCCGTAGAGTATATAGATGCTTCGCACCAAGCCTTAGGCACAATTTGTTTGCCATTCCAATTCCCTTTGTTTAGATATAATCGGCCTATTTTTGCAAAATCTCTTAGGCAAGCATTAAGACCTCCATTTGCCATTTCCATCCCTTTTCCATCTGCTAACCAATAGGCATCAAATTCACAACCCAGTGGCTTCCATATTTTCTCTTGTAAATAGTGGGTTAGGCTTTTGCCTGTAGCTTTAACTAATATCATACCCAGTACATGGGTGTCTATACTTACATATTTATTGTAAGTGCCAGAAGGCCTCTCACTAATTAGCGACTTTGCAAATTCATCTTGAGATTGGCCATAAACGAATCCATGCCAATATCTATTTATATCTGAATTAGGGTCGCTATAAGTCTCATCGAACTTTACTCCCGAAGACATTTGTAAAACATCCTTTATTTTTACACCCTCGTAGCCACTTCCTTTTAAATTGGGTAAATACTCATCTACCGTTTGATCTATGCTTTTAATAAAACCCTCTTCTATAGCTATACCAAAGAGTGCCGATATATATGACTTTGTAACAGACCAGGCAAAATGCGGCACATCTTGTTGCTGCCCTCTCCAGTAATTTTCATACAGGATTGTGTCGTTTT
>CAZHHY010000125.1:0-5617 GCA_964532375.1 uncultured Muribaculaceae bacterium | reverse complement strand
AGAGCCTCTTGATCTCCTTTTCGTATTCTCTGAGCTAACTCAACCTCATCTTCAACTGTTATTAATTCTTCTCTTCCAATCTCCTGAAGATACTTATCAAGAGATGCGCTCTCTCTGTTGGTTATTGATTTAGTTATCTTAAGCTGTCTCATCTATAAATTTAATATCCTGTAAAGTTAATAATTTTTGACATATGTTACAAAAAATCACAGGCCCATACCATAGTATACAATTTTACCATTTGGATATACTCCTTCAATAAGTATTGATCTCCTGCTTCTTTGTATTACAGAGTGTAACTCTTGACTATTTTTAACAACTATTTGATTTATGTGTGTTATAATAAAACCCGGCTCTACTCCAGACTCTTTGAACTTCCCTTCACCAACATTTAGTACCTCTATACCAGAACTTAATCTTAGTTTATTTAGTTTTTGCTTTGGTGCCTCTTTAAGTTCTGCTCCAAAAAGCTCAAACACACCCTCTTTTTCACCCTTCAACATAGCTATCGTCGCACCTGCCCCCTCTAATACAACCGATAACTCCTTTTGTTTACCGTCTCTAATAATTTCTACTGAAATTTTATCTTTAGGCCTGAATCTATTTATCTGCTCTTGTACAGATGGCGAAGAGTTAACCTTAACTCCATTTATAGCTGTAAGAACATCTCCCTGTTTTACTCCTGCTTTATTAGCTGGGCTATCTTTTACAACATCTACTATATAGACACCTCTTATATCGCCTAAGTTCTTCTCCTTAGCTAAATCGCCATCTATATCTTGCATTGTAATTCCAAGTAATGCTCTTTGCACAGAGCCAAAGTCTATAATATCTTCTACCACTTTTTTTGCAATAGTGGTTGGCACAGCAAAAGAGTACCCAGCAAAAGAGCCATTTCTAGATGCTATGGCCGTATTAATACCTACTAATTCGCCAGCAATATTAATCAAAGCGCCTCCACTATTACCTTGATTAACTGCTGCATCTGTTTGAATAAATGCTTCAATTTTAAAATCTCCATCTACAGACGGCATACTTCTAGCCTTGGCACTAACAATTCCTGCAGTAACTGTAGATCTTAGGTTATAAGGGTTGCCAATTGCAAGCACCCATTCCCCTAAGCGTAATGCATCTGAATTACCAAATTTAAGAAACGGTAAATTATCTGCCTCAATCTTAAGTAGAGCAATATCTGTCGCAGAATCATATCCAACAAGTTTTGCTAAGAAGCTTTTATTGTTTTCCAATACTACTTCAATTTTATCTGCGCCCTCAATTACATGGTTATTAGTTATAATAAAGCCATCGCTGGTGATAATCACTCCAGAACCAGCTCCATATTGATCTCGTGGTTCTTGAGGCCGTCCATAACCAAAGAAAAAATCAAATAACGAATATTGGTCGGGCACTCCTTTTTTAACAACCTTTACATGAACAACTGCTTTAACAGCATTTTCTGCTGCAAATGTAAAATCTGGAAAATCGCCCGGATTAAAAGCAGTTTTATGAAACGTAGATGTGTCTTCATTATAAAAATAGGGTTGATTAACTCTAGATGTATTATAAGAAATAACACCATATGAAGTGATTCCACTTACAATTACTGTTAACAACAGATAAAAAAAAATATTCTTTTTCATAAAAAATAGTGTTTATTTATTAAATGATAGTGTTTCGGCCTTTTAAAAAAACAAATTATATGCCATAACGTATTTTTTTTATCTTTGTAAAAAATATCAGGTTATGAAGTTTGTTGTATCTACTGCAGAGCTCCTAGCTCGCCTTACATCTGTTTCAAGAGTAATCTCTTCGAAAAACACTATCCCTGTACTGGATAACTTCCTTTTTGTGTTAAAAGATGACTATCTTACAATTACCGCGTCGGATCTGGAAACTACTCTAAGAGCCAGCCTACGCATAGAGAACATTGAAGAAGAAGGAGAAGTAACGGTACCGGCCAAGCTTTTGGTAGATTCTCTTAAAGAGTTTGCCGATGTTCCTCTCGAGTTTAAAACCAATGAAAATAACACATCTATAGAGATCACTTGGGCCAATGGCGATTCAACTTTGCCTTGTACTGGTGCCGAAGATTATCCTGAAATAGCAGCTATCTCTCAAGAGAGTACACAAGTATCCATAAACTCTCAAGTTCTTCTTGAAGGTATAAACAGAACCATCTATGCAACTGCAGAGGAAGAGCTTAGGCCTGTAATGAATGGGATTTTCTTTGATATAGATAACGATGCTCTTACCCTAGTTGCTTCAGATGCTCATAAATTAGTATGCTACACTAGGCATGACATAAAGTCAGAAAATAAATCTACTTTCATTCTTCCCAAAAAACCGGCATCAATTTTAAAAAACTTGCTTACTAAAATAGACGAAGATGTTAAAATAATTTTCGATCCAAAAAACGCCTATTTTGAATTTGAGTCTTTCGTTTTAGTGTGTCGCTTAGTAGAAGGCAATTACCCTGCATACAAATCTGTAATACCCAAAAACAATACTAATAAACTTTTAATAAGCCGCCAAGATTTTTTAAATTCTGCACGCCGAGTATCTGTTTGCTCGAACCAAGCTAGCAGCCTTTTGAAACTTAAACTTTCATATAATCAGCTAGTAATCTCTGCACAAGATCTTGATTTTTCAATTTCGGCTCATGAAAGATTGACTTGCCAATACGAGGGAGATCCTATGGAAATAGGGTTTAAATCTCCATTCTTGATTGATATCCTTACAAATATGCCTTATATAGATATTTCATTGGAGCTTTCAGATTCTACCAGAGCTGCATTGCTCTTACCTTCGGGCCTAAGCGACCCTGCAGAGGAGATACTCGCTCTTCTTATGCCAATGATGGTGAATGCATAAATCTAAATAAGGAAATAATATAATGAAGCTCAATTTAAAAAATCCACTTCTAGTTTTTGATATAGAAAGCACCGGGCTAAACGTAGCGACAGATAGAATAGTAGAGATTAGCGCATTAAAAATAATGCCAAATGGAGACCAAGAACTTAAAACTAGAAGAATAAATCCAACTATCCCAATTTCTCCAGAAGCTCAAGAAATTCACGGAATATCTAACGAAGATGTTGCAGATTGCCCAACCTTTAAAGAGGTTGCAAAAAGTTTAGCACAGTGGATGAATGGTTGTGATTTCTCTGGTTTTAATGCTGTTAAATTTGATATCCCCCTACTTGCCGAGGAGATGCTAAGAGCTGGAGTACAATTCGATTTTAG
Source organism: uncultured Muribaculaceae bacterium (assembly GCA_964532375.1). GTDB lineage: Bacteria > Bacteroidota > Bacteroidia > Bacteroidales > UBA932 > Bact-08. Next base: position 2,374 of record CAZHHY010000125.1, on the reverse strand, counting down.
AAAAAGAAAAGTAATAGACGTTCAGAATATATTCCACAAATTAGAACAAAGAACTCTAAGTGCTGCCTATAAGTTCTATTGCGACAAAACACTAGAGAATGCGCACTCTGCCGAAGCCGACACCATCGCTACCTTTGAAATACTCGAAGCTCAAATAGAGAGATATAGCGACGTACTTGAAAATGACGTTAGATTTCTAGCCGATTTTTCAACTAAATTTAAGACTGCAGACTACGCAGGAAGAATTGCACTAGACGATACAGGCACCCCAATCATTAATTTTGGCAAACACAAAGGCAAAAAGGTAGAGGATGTATTTAGTCAAGACCCTGGTTACTACTCATGGATGATGAACGGTCAATTCACTTTAGATACTAAACAGGTGTTAACCGAACTGAAAATTGAATTTGAAAACTCACAAAAAAAGTGAATATCATTGTAACTGACCGAAAGGCAGAACAATTCCATTTCAGGCCCGATAGTACTTTAATTAAAGATTCTGCCATTTTTTATATACCCTCTTTTTTAAGTGGGCTTAAAATCTCTTTTGGATATGCTTTTAGAATAGAAAAGCCTGCCAAATCTATAAGTTCAAAATATAGCAATAGGTATATTAGTAAATATGCCGAGGGTCTTCTTCTATATGGCATTGTTAATAATAGCACCTCTATAAACACCTATAACACAAGTGAAACATCTTTTGACAACAGTACCCACATTGTAAGTCCAATGAAAAGCATTTGTGAAACATCTGTATCGTATGAGACGCCATTGGTAATTACCAGATCATTATCTCTTTTTTGTAACGATAAAGAGTATCTCTGCAAAGAAGAATTTCTCAATCTAGAAGCTATAGCAGGCAGAATGCTAGAGAAATTCTCGGCGCAATTTTCATTTAAAACAGGAGATATTATATTTGTTGAAAACTCTGATATTTTCGAGATTAGTATCCCTTGCGAAATAAAGCTATACTCGAATCAATCTTCTATTTTAGAGCTCATAGTTAAGTAGGCAGCCTCTTCGCCCGCCTTATTTCCTGTAGTAAACGCTATTTGCAAATTGTACCCCCCAGTGTCGCCATCTAAATCAATAATCTCTCCACATAAAAAAAGATTCTCTACTACCCTAGATTTCATTGTCTTTGGGAAAATCTCATTAAGAGAAATACCTCCAGCTGTTATAACTGCCCTTTCATACGAAGTAAATGACTCAATTTCTAATTTCCACTCTTTAAGACTCTCTCTTAATTCCATTACAAATTTATAATGATCCTTTATTTTAGAAAGTGAATCGGGCAAATTGTTCCCTTGCATAAAAGGGTAGATTAACTGTTTGGGCATAAACTTTCTTAACAAAACACTTATAGAGTTACTATTAAGCTCTTTTATCTCTTCAATTATCCTCGATTCCAAACTAGAATCGCTAACTGCAGGTTTAAGATTAATAGCCAGTGTGCATTTATTACCGTTAATAAGAGCTTTTACCGCTTTTCGGCTTACTTTATAGCCAAGCGAGCCCTCTATCCCATTGTTTGTAAAATCTATATCTCCTCTCTCTAATTGAACCATATCTTTCCCTACATACAAAGAGAGTTCTATGTTTTTAAGCGATAACCCATCTAATTCTAATGAGTAGTTTTTAGGCAATAAGGCGGTTAACGAGGGCCAACACTCAACAATGGAATGCCCTGCCTGCTTTGCAAATTCGTAGCCATCTCCATCTGATCCTGTATGTGGATATGAGAGCCCACCTGTCGCAAGAATGACTGCTCCAGCAGGAAAGAAGTGCGAGCGAGTAACCACACTCTCTACCCTACCGTTTACTATCTCTAGTTTTAAAACGGGAGAGTTATAATATTGTTCTATGCCCAATTTGTCCATTCGTGTTTGTAACGCTTCTACCACTGTAACCGCGCTACCACTTTCTGGAAAAACCCTATCGCCTCTCTCTACCATACATTTCACACCTATCTCTTCAAAAAAGCTCACTGTATCGCTATTTGAAAAACTATAAAAAGCTTGTTTCAGAAACTTCTTATTAGGATGTAGATGAGTAGAAAATTGTGCCCATGGCTTTGTGTTAGTAATATTGCATCTTCCTTTGCCAGTAATTCTTATTTTTCTCCCAGGACGCTCTCTCTTTTCTAATAATACAACCGATGCCCCTTTTTGAGCAGCCGCAATTGCAGCCATCATTCCCGAAGCCCCAGCGCCAATAACCACTACTTGTGATTTATCCATATCATTTATTATACTAAATTTGCAACAAATATAGATATATATGATTAGTAATTGCGTAAAGATTATAACACTCCTATTCTTGATTTGCTCATGTGCTGGCAATAGTGCAAATTCAAGCCAAAATTTTAATGATA
>CAZHHY010000124.1:0-5646 GCA_964532375.1 uncultured Muribaculaceae bacterium | reverse complement strand
TTTAGAAAAAGGTTATGAGTTTATTATTGAGATGGATGCCGACTTCTCTCATAATCCAGAAGATTTGCCTAGGTTATACCAAGCTTGTAGTAGTGGTGCAGACCTTGCAATTGGCTCTAGATACTGCAATGGTGTGAGTGTTGTAAACTGGCCAATAGGAAGAGTTGTTATGTCTTATTACGCTTCTACTTATGTAAGAAAAGTACTGGGTATGAAAGTGTTTGACACTACTGCAGGGTTTAAATGCTACCGAAGAAAAGTGCTTGAAACAATAGATTTTAATAGAATTAGAATGAGAGGGTATGGATTCCAAATAGAGATGAAATACAATGCATTTAAATTAGGATTTAAAATTGAAGAGGTACCAATTATATTTGTAGATAGAACAGAAGGTACATCTAAGATGAGTAGTGGTATATTTGGAGAAGCTTTTTGGGGTGTGCTAAAATTAAGATTCCGAAAAATTAAGCCTCGAAAGAAGATTTTTTTAAAATAATATGAGTAAAAAAGGCGAATAAAAATAGACCTTTATATAATTAATCCTATATAATTACAACACAATGTCTTCTAAGCTCATATTAATATATAATGGAACTATAGTAAATGAAGGGGACTCCTTTAATGGTTCTATTCTTATAAAAGATAGTAAAATAGAGAAAATCTACTCTGCTCTAGTAGAGTTGCCCAAAGCAGACTTAGTTATTGATGCCACTGGGATGTTGGTGCTCCCTGGTGCTATAGACGATCAGGTACACTTTAGAGAGCCTGGAAGCACTCATAAAGGGAGCATAGAATCTGAAAGTGCAGCAGCAGTGCTGGGTGGGGTAACCTCATATATGGATATGCCAAATAACAACCCTCCAGCTATCACAATTGAAGCACTAGAGCAAAAAAACAGAATAGCAAAGACAAATTCCTATGCAAACTACTCTTTCTATTTGGGTGCTACCAACAACAATATTGAAGAGATACAACGGTTAAACTCCAAAGAGAGTTGTGGAGTAAAAGTCTTTATGGGCTCCTCTACCGGAAATATGTTAGTAGATAATGAAGAGGCACTTAACAATATATTCAAAGAGTCTAAACTCCTTATAGCCACCCACTGTGAATCTGAGCCTATAATCCAGAAAAACCTAAAAGAAGCAGTGGAGAAATATGGCAAGGATAATATCCCTTTTGAGGAGCATTGCAATATCAGAAGCAGAGAAGCCTGTATTGAATCTACAAAGTATGCTATAAGTTTAGCTCTAAAGAACAATAGTAGGCTTCATGTTCTACATATTAGCACAGAAGAAGAGATTCATCTAATAAAAGAAGCTGCCAAGATATCTCCAAACATTACAGCCGAGGCATGTGTACACTATATGTTGCTAGATAACTCAATGTATGAGAAAATGGGTAGCAAAATGAAGTGCAACCCTGCAATAAAAGAGAAAAGAGATAGGCTTGCAATTATTAAAGCAGTCAAAGATGGTGATATAAAAGTAGTTGCAACAGATCACGCCCCACACACTTGGGATGAAAAGCAAGAAAATTACTTAAATGCTCCTTCTGGATTACCACTCATCCAACACAGCTTGCAATTAATGCTAGAGATGGCAAACCAAGGAGAGTTCACTATTGAAGAGGTGGTCGATAGAATGGCTCACTCTCCTGCCCTTTGCTTTGGTGTTACACAAAGGGGCTTTCTTAGAGAGGGCTATTTTGCCGATATAGTGATAATAGATCCTACCAAAATAGACTCTACCTCTACCACAAGCCCAGCATATCATTGTAAATGGAGCCCTTTTAAAGGGAAACAGTTTAGAAATTCAATTATTCACACCTTTGTAAATGGCATCCAAGTTGTAGCATTGGGTAGCCTGACAGGCAAAAAAGCCGGGAAAAAATTATTATTTAACTATGGCGTCTAATAAAAAATCTATTGTTTATATCTCTATTTCAATAGCAGTTATTTTATGGGGAATCTCCTTCTTATGGAGTAACTCTATCCTTCAACAAGGGTTTCCTGTTTTTTCTCTAATGTTCTTTAGAATGACACTTGCTGCTATAGTATTGTCTATAGTCTCTTTTTCATTAAAGAAAGTAACGAAAATAGAGAAAAAAGATTGGGGGTGGTTCTTATTACTAGTGTTTTTGGAACCATTTATCTATTTTATAGGAGAAACAATGGGTTTAAAAACTTTAGACTCACCCACTATAAGCTCTGTTATTATCTCTACCATTCCAATCGTGGCTCTTATTGCTGGAGTGTTTATCTATAAAGAGAGAATATCTCGTCTAAACGCATTCGGCATTCTCATAACATTGCCTGGTATAATTCTTATGGTGTTTGATAAAAATGATTTTGGGATTGATAAAAATATAGGAATATTCTATCTCATGGTTGCAGTACTAGCAGCCGTTGGTTATTCTGTTGTAGTAAAGAGATTATCAGATAAGTACAATAGCTATACTATAGTTACGTTTCAACACATTCTTGGAGCACTCTTTTTTCTTCCATTTTTCTTGGTATTAGACTATCCTAGCTTTACAATAGATACACTTACAATAGATATATTAAAGCCTCTGCTGTACTTGTCTGTGTTATGCTCTAGCATTGCGTTCATTCTCTTTATAAACTCAATAAAAGCGCTAGGTGTTGCCAGAGCAAACATATTCACTGCTATGGTGCCTGTAGTATCGGCTTATGCAGCTTTTGTCATGGGCCAAGATACAATGAATATTCGCAAAGCTGTTGGTGTTATAATAGTTGTAGCAGGAGTTATTATTGCTCAACGTAAGAAAAAGAATAAACCAGAAAGTTTTAAAAAGAATACTCCCAGTAGCTTAAACAAACTAACCTCTGGTAGTTTAAGAGAAAAGCCCGCTCAAGTGGGTGGCTAGTTGAGGCCTTTAAGTGTTAATTGAATACGACCTCTTTTTAGGTCTATCTCTAATACTTTCACTTTCAAATGCTGTTGTAGCTTAACTACTTCGGAGGGGTTTGAAATAAATCTATCGGCAAGTTGAGATATGTGAATTAAGCCATCTTGCTTGATTCCTATATCTACGAAAACTCCAAAATTTGTAATGTTAGTTACTAAACCAGGTAAAATCATATTGGGCTTTAGATCATCTATGGTGCGTATGTCGCTAGAAAACTCCATAACCTTAGCTGTTTTACGAGGGTCTAAACCAGGTTTAGCTAGTTCTTCCATTATATCTTTGAGAGTAGGTTCGCCTACTTCATTAGAGACATATTTACCAATCTCAATTTTAGCTCGGCTCTCTGAGTCTTTTATTAAATCTGACACACTCTTTTTAATATCGGCAGCCATCTGCTCTACCAAAGGGTATCTTTCTGGATGAACAGCTGTGTTATCTAAAGGGTTATGGGCGTCGGGAATCCTTAAGAACCCGGCGCTCTGTTCAAACACCTTTGCTCCTAATCGTTTAACTTTAAGTAGTTCTAACTTAGATTTAAAAGGGCCATTTTGAGATCTAAAATCTACTATGTTCTTTGCAACCGCAGGCCCAACACCAGAGACATAGCTTAAAAGATGTTTGCTGGCAGTATTAAGATTAATTCCTACTTTATTTACACAGCTAACTACAGTATTATCTAACATCTCTTTGAGCATGTTTTGGTCTATATCGTGCTGGTACTGCCCAACACCTAAAGCTTTAGGGTCTATCTTAACAAGTTCGGCAAGAGGGTCCATCACGCGCCTCCCTATAGAAACAGCGCCTCTAACTGTTACATCATAATTAGGGAACTCTTCTCTAGCAACAGCCGATGCAGAATAGACAGAGGCACCATCTTCGCTTACAGAGAAAACTTGAATTCCTTTAGGCATCGGAATTTTCTTGATAAAACTTTCTGTCTCGCGACTTGCTGTGCCATCTCCTATTGCAATTATCTCTATTTTATATGCTTCAATAAGAGTACTTATTTTTTTTATGGCCTGAATTTTCTCATTTACAGGTGGGTGCGGGTAAATAGTATCATTATGAATTAATTCCCCTTGGGCATCTAAGCAAACTAACTTACATCCTGTTCTAAAGCCAGGGTCTAGAGCAAGAACTCTTTTTTGCCCTACTGGTGCAGCAAGAAGAAGTGCAGTAAGATTTTCTCCAAATACCTTAACAGCCTCTCTATCTGCCTTTTCTTTTGCTATTCTAAATATTTCATTTTCAATTGAAGGGTGTAGCAACCTCTTATAAGAATCTTCTATTGCAGTTTCAATTTGCTCTTTGCAACTTTTAGAAACACCTTTTTTACCTTTAAATATCTCTCTTTTAATAATATTTTCTGAGAACTCTGGTTCTACTTCTAGCTTTGCAGAGAGATGCCCTTCTTTAGTTCCTCTCATAAGAGCAAGAAACCTATGAGAAGGTATGTTTGAAATATTACCAGTGAAGTCAAAGTAGTTTCTGTATTTACTAGACTCCTCATCTTCTGCATCTAACCCTCTCTGTTTTTTAGCTACCACTTTGGCATATTTCCCATATTGTAATCTCAAAGACTCTCTAATTGCAGCGTTTTCACTCACTAACTCGGCAATAATATCTCTTGCTCCTTGCAGTGCCGCCTCTTGGCTCTCTACCTCTTGAGTTGTATACTCTTGAGCTAAAGCAGAACAATCTGGCACATCCATCTCCAAAATAGCCAAAGCAAGCGGCTCTAGCCCTTTTTCTTTAGCAATACTCGCTTTTGTTCGCCTCTTTGGCTTATAGGGTAGATAAATATCTTCTAACTTTATTGCATCGGTACAATTCTCAATCTCTCGCTTGAGTTCTTCAGTTAATTTACCTTGCTCTTCTATGCTACTAATTATTGTAGCTTTTCTTTTATCAAGATCTGTAAAATAATTGAAAAAGTGTTTTATTTCGGCCACTTGAACCTCGTCTAACCCTCCTGTTTTTTCTTTTCTATAACGAGATATGAAAGGAATCGTAGACCCCTCTTCTAAAAGTTCTACACAATTTTCGATTTGCCAAACTGCTACAGATAGTTGAGCAGTTATTAAGTTTAAATATATACTATTCATGTGATACCTGTTGTAATTGATCTCTATATGCCGAGAATATCTTTGATTTAGATACAAAACCTTTATAAACTCCCTCTCTTGTAATTACCGGGAGATTCCACGCCCCAGAGGTTTCAAATTTTCTCATAACACAGTCCATTTTGTCGTCAATATAAACTGTGTCTGGTACCTCTTTCATGAGTCTTTGTACAGAAATACTATACATCTCCTTTTTAAACATTATTTCCCTTATATCGTTCAAAAGAATTATTCCTTGAAGGAATCCATTATTATCTACCACCGGTATAAGATTTCGTTTTGTTGTAGAGATAACCATTACAACATCTGCAAGATTATTTTGTGGAGTAACCGTTTTAAAGTCTTCTTCAATTAACTCAGAAGTTTTAAGCAGAGTAAGTACAGCCTTGTCGCTATCGTGAGTTAGAAGCTCTCCAGTGTTTGCAATTCTTTTAGTGTATATTGAGTAAGGTTCAAATCTTCTGATGGTTGCAAACGATACTACAGAAGTTATAATTAGCGGCATCAACAATACGTAACCTCCTGTAATCTCTGCGATTAAGAAGATAGCGGTTAAAGGTGCCTGCCTTACTCCAGCCATCAATCCCGCCATTCC
>CAZHHY010000123.1:5060-5750 GCA_964532375.1 uncultured Muribaculaceae bacterium | reverse complement strand
TACTTCTACATTTCACTAGCTCACCGTGAAGGTGTAAAACCTTAGTAGATCCAGCCCGTTCATGTAAATTATCTACGTTTTGGGTTATAATATCTACATTAAAATATTTTTCTAATTGCGCTGCAGCTAAATGCCCGGCATTTGGCTCAACACTCTTTAATTGCCTACGGCGAGCGTTATAAAAATCTAACACTACTTTAGGATTTCTATCCAACGCCTCAGGCGTACAAACATCTTCAATTTTATGTTTTGCCCATAAACCATCTGAAGCACGAAAAGTCTCAACGCCACTATCGGCACTAACCCCAGCTCCTGTAAGCATCACAATATTCATTTTCTCTCTACTCATAATTCTTCTCTACCTTTATTTCATCAATATTCGCTTCTACCATACTTGTGAGCATTCTTATAATAGAAGCATCGTTTATAGGAAGCCCATCTAGAATCTCTTTTACCTCTATGGTATCAAAAACATACTCATTCTCTTGGTAAATATACCTAAAATAAAATTCTATATTGGGATTTGCACTCACCATTAGAATTAAAGTATTTGCAATATCTCCCAGCGGTGGCCTGTCAATATTATCAAGCTCAAAAGTTGCAGTAACCTTTGTGCCATTGCCCGGTTGTGACTTAACAACCAAATCACCCCCACTTTGCTGTGCAGAATCTCTAAACAGTGGTATGCCC
>CAZHHY010000123.1:0-5050 GCA_964532375.1 uncultured Muribaculaceae bacterium | reverse complement strand
ACTCGCCTTGTTGTACGAGAAGTGAAGAAAGGATCGTCTAAGCTGTTTACCTGCTCTGGCGTCATGCCCTTACCATTATCTTCAATCTCTATAAACAAAAGGTTCTCTAAAATCTTCTCACCAACGGTTAGTTTAATAAGAGAGGCCCCAGCAGAGATTGAGTTCTGAATAATATCTATTATATGCAAAGAGAGATCGTTCATTATAAATATAGTAACCTTTATAATACAAAATATCTAACTAAAAAACAAATTATTGATTCCACTCTTCTGAATTGCTCTCTTTATTGCTTCAAACGAAATTTGTTCAATATCTAGTAAGGTAAAGCATCTTGCTATATCTTCTATATAATGAGCATCAGAAGAACAGATAAAACTACTTTTAGACAGATATGAGTTCTTTGTTAAAAATGATTCAGGAATACACCTTGCAGAAAGTTCTAATGCATGGGCGTTTAACCCTGGCGGTAAAAAACCCAATTGGCTCAATAATGAGTTTGCCTTTTTATCTATGTGCGCAGGAATAAAAATTCCATTTAATGAGTGAACAAACTCACTTACTTGGTCTATACTCTGATTTATAGACCCTATTAATAGATTCTTTTCTTGGTATAACACCTCTTCTTTTTCATTTACTACTAATTGATAACCAAATATATCTGGATTATTTCGCACTTTAATTAAATGCTTGGCAAGATATGCTTGCAAAAGAGAAAGAGCTTCAAGACCATCTACAAAAGCCAATACATGCACCTCTTCTTGAGTTGTAATCTCTGCACCACAAAGAACATAAACCCCATCTCTATCGCCTACTTGTTTAATTATTGGAGCCATTAGAGTAGAGTTATGATCTGTAATTCCAATAATATTTAAAGATTTTTCTTTGGCTTTATTAATAATAGCAACAGGAGACATCTCTATATCTCCACAAGGCGATAAAACAGTGTGAATATGAAGATCTGCTCTCACTTAATAAGGTTGTAGAGCCTGCCACATAACTCAAAAGCCTCCATATCTGTACCTAAAATTGGAATCCCCTCGCTTTTAGATAGCAAGAGAGTATCTTCGTTAGGAGTAAACCCTTTAACTAATATTATTGCTGTCAAATCTTTAAGTGACGCAACTCCCATAATATTTTTATGAGTTTGTAGAGTTATCCATACTTGGCCCTCTTTGGAATGCCCCATAACATCCGATAATAAATCGGAAGAGTAACCACCGGTAACCTCTTTGTCTAATTCGCTCTCACAAGAGTAGATTGTGAGATTCAGTTTTTCTGCTATTTCTCTTAGTTTCATGTTTTAAGTCTTGTTATTTATCGTTTTTGAATCTCTCAGACCCCCAAATTGTCTCCATTATCTTTATTGCCTCTTCTAAAGAGATTTCTCCTTGCTTTTCAAGAACGGTTCTTAAGAAGATGCAGTCATTAACTTGAGCCTGACCCCTCACAATGTCCTCTGCAAGCGCCTCACAACTAGGAGCACCGCATGCGCCACAATCTATACCTGGTAAAAGTTCTTTAAGCCGCCTCGCATTCTCCATTTTTTGAATTGCCACATCTATGTCTCTATCATACTTAACCATAGATCTAGGTTCTATTTTATCCATATGAACTATGGCAGAACAATAGTATTTATAGTCATGAATAAGATGATGGCTATCTGGCATTTGAGCCGCATAATTTCTTAAAGTTTGAGCAGTAAGAAAACGATTTCTATAAGAGAGAATACCTCCGGCACAAGATTCATCACAAGCTCTTATCTCTAGAAAGTCTACATCTTTTATCTCTTCATTTTCTAACATCTCTAGAAAATCAATAACATTCTTCATACCATCGATAGCTAGAGCCTTTCCATCTATATGTTTAGATTCACCTCCTGTTGTAGGGAAAAGAACCCCTTTAGAAGAGATAGCACCGTTGATACGAATAGAGCCTGTAATTGGCATTTTCTGTTTATATGCTAAATAGACCTTATTAAAGAAGTAGTCCATATTAATAACTCCATTTATTGGAGAAGAGTACCCACCAACTGGAGACTTAACAGCTGCTATTTTAGCAATACATGGGGTAAGATAAAAAATCCCATACTCTCCCTCTTCAATTCCCTCTCGCCTAAAACGTTTTTTATAATACTGAGCAGTAATCTCTATAGGAGGTAAAAGCTTCATTATGTTGTCTACTAAAGAGGGAAAACGTACCTGAATAAGCCTTATTACTGCAGGGCAAAAAGAAGAGATAACAGGTTTTTCTGCATCTTTAACATAGAGATTAATCTCATCAATAAGTGAATCTATACTCTGCTCTACAGCACAAACCTCTGTAAACCCAAGCTCGCCAATTATATCATATATAGTTTTTCTTGTTATTGACTCTTCGAATTGAGCATAGAAAACAGAAGGTACAAGCAATATTCGGTGCTTGTATTTGAAAATCTGCTTGAAATCGTCGTCCATTACCCTTATGGCCCTACTTGGGCACACTCTGTAGCACTCGCCGCAATCTATGCACCAATCTGCATGAATACCTGCTTTACCACCAGTCACTCGCAAAGCCTCGGTAGGACATACCTTTATACAATGAGAACAACCAATACAAATATCGCTAGATATTTCTAAAGCTCTATTGTATATTGGTTCTATATGCATAAAGTAAAGTTAGCGAAATTTTATCTCTATATACAATGTAGTTCCTTTATTAATCTCTGTTTCTATTGAAAATATATCGGCATTATCACTAATGTTAGGCAGGCCCATTCCTGCTCCAAACCCCATCTCTCTTACAGCAGAAGAGGCTGTAGAGAAGCCCTTTGTCATAGCTAATGAGACATCGGGAATACCTGGCCCTTCATCTTCTAGCCTAAGCTTAATACCATCTCCTTTTATATCTACATAAATAACTCCTCTATATGCATGTGCAACCACATTTACCTCGGCCTCATATAAAGCAACTACAACTCGCTTAATTATAGAAGAATCTACTCCAAGCTGTTTTAGAGTTTTCTTTACTTGAGAAGAGGCAACCCCCGCCATAGTAAAGTCTCCACCTTCTATGTTATATTCGAAATGCATATTAGTAGACTGCTTTTAAACCGGCATTGTATAAGATTCCAGAACATTTAAACATAGAGTAAGGGGTAGAAATAATAGCTATATTATTCTCATTTGCAAGCTCAATCATCTCTTGGCCTACTGTTTTTCCCCTACAAAGTAGTATATAAGGAGCATCAGACATCTCTGCTGTTCGTATAGATTGAGAATTAGACAATCCAGTAATAAGTAAAAAATGATCTTTTTTAATAGTGAGAACATCACTCATTAAATCAGACGAAAATGCAAACTGTACATCTTCGTTTAACCTCATCTTTCCGCATATAACAGTACCTTCAACAATAGAGCAAATTTCACTCAACAGCATAATTATTCAATATTTGTAGTATAACACCTTCTTTTCATATATGGCTCATGACTATATCTACTCCAAACTTTATATGCCGAATTAGATTCGGCTTGAGGGTTAGAGATAGCATATTTTATTTTCCCGCTTTCTAAATTTGATGCAATATGAGTGTGATAAATAGAGGAGATACCCTTGTTTTGCCATTTAGGAGATGCACCCAAAAGCATCAAGTCTATTGTGTCGTAATTCTTAAATTCCTTCATAATATGGAACATACCAAATGGAAAAAGTTTACCCTTTGCCTTTTGAAAAGATTTTGACAAATTAGGGAAACATATTCCAAAAGCAGCAAGGTTATTATCTTTATCTACAATAATAGAGGTGAGTTCTTTTCTTAATTTAGGAAAATACTCTTTTATGATTTCATCTGCCTCGGCTTTTGAAAGTGGAACAAAATTATCTATCTTTTTAAAACTTTGGTTATACCCCTCAAAAAAACTATCTAAAAGTTTTTTATTACCCTTCAGCTCCTCTATATCTATAATTCTTAGCTCGTACTTCTCTAACAGCATTTCATTTATACGCCTAAGTTTATCTGGTACACCAGCGTTTGCTTCAATTTTAACCTGAACCCAATCTACCTGTTTGCCAATTCCCAACTCCTCCATAATTCTTGGGTAATATGGATAATTATAAAGGCAATTAATAGGAGGAACATTCTCAAAACCCTCTATGAGCATTCCTTGCCGGCTCCAAGTATTATAACCAAGAGGGCCATGCATCTGATTCATGCCAAACTCCTTACCCCACTCCGAAACTTTTTGTAATAAGGCGCTAGCTACCTCTTTATCTTCTATAAAATCGAACCAACCAAAACGTACTTTTTTCTCGTTATGAATCTCATTAGAGCGAGGGTTGTAAATACCAGCTATGCGGCCTACTATCGTATTTTCATTAGAAACTGCTACCCACATTTTAATTTTGCAATACTCCAAAGAGGGGCTTGCAGTGAGTATCTTGAATTCATCTGAATCAAGGACAGGAACATATTGTTTGTTTGAACTATATAGCTTGTGTGGAAATTTTATAAACTTTCTAATATGGGCCGAGGTAACAACCTCACGTATTTTAAATTCCATTTGTAATCTCTATTAGCTTAGATTTTGTTCACAAATATACAAAAAAAATGAAACTCGGGCCTACTCACAATGGGCTTGGCCTATTAGGAATTCCAAGGCTGTTTGGGCAGCTAAACAGCCAAAAACAGCAGGCATATACGAGATAGTACCAACTTGAGATTTTTTATTCTGCTCTTCAACAGCAACAATAGCTTCATTATTAGGAATTTCCTCAGAAAAAACCACATTAAAACCTTTAGAAATACCTAGTTTACGCAACCTCTTTCTTAGCATGTAAGCCAAAGGGCAATTAAAAGATTTAGAAAGGTCTTTAACTTTAATTTTAGTTGCATCTATTTTAGCACCTGCTCCCATTGAACTTACCAAAGGAATATTATTGGCTACAGCATACTGAATTAAAGCAATTTTAGGCGAAAGTGTGTCAATTGCATCTATAAGATAATCTATTTTAAATTTATCTAAAAGCGAAGCAACATTCTCTTCTTTAAGGTAGTGGTCAATTTTATGAATAGCTA
>CAZHHY010000122.1:0-5813 GCA_964532375.1 uncultured Muribaculaceae bacterium | reverse complement strand
ATCTCTGGTTCCACACACTTTAAAGTCCATATCTCCAAGATGGTCTTCATCTCCAAGAATGTCTGAAAGAATTGCATAGCGGCCTGCTCCACCTTCTGAAATCAATCCCATAGCAATACCCGATACTGGCTTTTTGAGCTTAATACCAGCATCCATAAGTGCAAGCGTACCTGCACAAACTGTAGCCATAGAAGAAGAACCATTAGATTCTAAAATGTCTGATACTACTCTAACAGCATAAGGGTTCTCTTCTCCCTTAGGAACCATATTTTTAAGTGCTCTAAAAGCTAGGTTTCCATGACCAATTTCACGACGGCCTGTACCTCTATATGGTTTGGCGTCTCCTGTAGAAAAAGGAAGGAAGTTATAATGAAGAACAAAAGCCTCATTACCTTCTACCAAAACCTCGTCTACAGATTTCATATCTAATCTTGTACCTAATGTAACAGTAGTAAGGGCTTGAGTTTCGCCTCTAGTAAATACTGCAGAACCGTGAGTTGCAGGTAAATAATCTACCTCGCACCAAATAGGTCTTATCTCTGTTGTAGAACGGCCATCTAGCCTTACAGCCTCGTTTAAAACAAGATCTCTCATTGCATTCTTCTCTACATCGTGGTAGTAGCGATTTATCATGCCTGCTTTCTCTTCTCTCTCTTCTTCTGATAGAGTAGCTATAAACTCCTCTTTGAGTGCACTAAAGGCATCTGCACGAATGTGTTTAGCCGTTGGGTGCTTAGCAATTTCGTAACATTTATCGTAGCAATAATTCTTTACTGCCTCACGAAGCTGCTCGTCATTTGTCTCGTGGCAATATTCGCGTTTTACTGTTTTACCCACCTCTTCCATTAGTTCAATCTGAGCTTGACAGTGAACTTTAATCTCTTCGTGAGCAAACTTAATAGCCTCTAACATAGTTGCCTCACTCACCTCTTTGAATTCGCCCTCTACCATCATAATATTATCTAGCGTGCCAGCTACCATAATATCTATATCGGAAAGTTTTAATTCTGTGAAAGTAGGGTCTATCACTAATTTACCATCTATCCTTGCAACACGAACCTCAGAAATGGGGCCGTTGAAAGGAATGTCACTCACTGCAAGTGCAGCAGAAGCAGCTAAGCCAGCTAAAGCATCTGGCATAATATCTTTTTCTGCAGAAATCAAGCTTACGTTTACGAAAACCTCGGCGTGGTAATCATCTGGAAAAAGAGGACGCAACGCCCTGTCTATAAGGCGTGACACCAAAATTTCAGAGTCGTTTGGGCGCCCTTCTCTTTTAAGGAAACCTCCAGGATACCTGCCTGCAGAGGCATATTTTTCTTTATAATCTACCGAAAGAGGCATAAAATCTGTACCCTCTTTGGCATCTTTTGCGGCAACCACAGTGGCAAGCAACATTGTCTTACCCATTTTTACCACTACCGAACCGTCTGCCTGCTTGGCCAGTTTACCAGTTTCGATTTCAATTTCTCTACCATCTTTAAGTTTGATGGTCTTCTTAATTACGTTCATATAAAACTAAATGCAACCCGACTCTCCCTTTGAGAGTTTATTAATAATACTAATTCCGCAATACTCCCGGCCTCGGGGTGCTCTTGTTTGGCCAGAGATATCTTATCAAAATAAGTTTATGCAAATATAGTCAGATTACCCGATGATAGCCCATATTTCAAAAAAAAAGGTGCCGTTGGCACCTTTTCGTTTTATTTACTTTATTTACGAAGGTTAAGAGCCTTCAATATATTTCTGTATCTCTCAATGTCTGTCTCTTTTAAATAATCTAGACGACGACGTCTTTTTCCAACCAATTTAAGCAAAGATCTTTGAGTTGCATAATCTTTTTTGTTGCTTTTCAGGTGATTGGTTAAGTGAGCGATACGGTATGAAAATAAAGCTACCTGGCTCTCTGCCGAGCCGGTATCTGCATTAGACTTTCCGTATTGTTCGAAAATCTCTTGCTTTTTTTCTTTTTCAAGATAAGTTGCCATTGTACTAAGCAATTGATGTTTATAATTCTACCCCAAAATTGGGAGTGCAAAGGTATGGAATATTTTTGACTTCGCAAGTAATTTCTCTATTTTTGCCAAGAATAAGCTCCAAATATAATCTTTATATGCCGGCAGAAAAAATTATTATCCATCCTGTTATAGGAGAGTACAGAGTTGTGAAAAAATTACGATCTAAAGGCATACGGCTATCGGTACATGGTTCAAGAGGAGTTCAAATCACAATCCCAGCTTTTGCCTCTTACCGGCAAGCTTCTGAATTTCTCGAATCTAAACTAGATTGGGTTAGAAAATCGATAGACAAACAGAAAGAAAAAGCAAAGCAACAATCTCTACTTTTAAAAGATGGTACCTCTATTATATTAATAAATGGAACCATTACTCTTTCTCAAATGGCAACAAGCCAAGATTTAAATCCTAAAATAACTATAAGAAAGCACATCTTAGAAGACGAAAAAAGCATATCTCGGTCTATCTCCTACCCTGCAGGCTCCTCAACAGAACAATTGATAACAGCTGTTACTTTAGCAATAAGACGTTCTGCCCAAGAGTATCTTCCCGAAAGGGCAAAGCAGCTTGCAAACATATACGGGTTCAAATACAACAAACTTTTTCTAAAAAACAACAAATCCAATTGGGGTAGTTGCTCTTCGTTAAACAATATTAACCTCAATATACACTTAATGAGGCTCCCTACAGAACTATGCGATTATGTAATACTACATGAACTAGCACATCTTAAGCACCGCAATCACGGCAAAGAATTTCATAACTACCTTAATTCACTTTGCCATGGTAGAGAGAAAGAATTTTCTCGCACATTGAAACAATATCGTCCAAGTATCTAAATAAAAAAGCTAGCACCACATGATGCTAGCTTTTTTGTTAGGATAGGAAAATTTCAACAACCCTATTTTACTTTGTTAGTTCGCTCACTCTTTTGAAAAAAGAATCTACTCCTGTAAGCAAATCTTTGCTAACTGCCTTGTAATGAGCTTTTATGTTCTCTTTATTTGGTTTATTAACCCTATTGTAAAGATCGTTTCTGAACTCAACAGCTTCATTAATAATAGCAACTGCATCGTCTGCTTTTTTGCCGGGATTAATATAAAGAAATGTCCAGCAATCCGAAACAACTTCCGATACAAGATAGTCGATATCTTTTTTTATAATTCTTAAACTTGCCATAATTAAAATAAATTTCGGACAAAGGTAATAAATAATTTAACAATTAAATCTTTGTAACTCCAATGCCAGGCTTATCAAACAAAGTGATCTTTCCATTGACAATTTTCATTCCATCGAATACATCGTTAGAAATTAGTAAGTTCCCATCGAGATCTGCCCATTCTGTCTCTGGAGCAAGTTGAGCTGCTGCAGAAATTGCACATGAAGTTTCGGTCATACAACCTATCATAATTCTCATATGAAGAGCTTTGGCTAGAGAGATCATTTCACGAGCCTCTCTCATACCTGTACATTTCATAAGTTTAATGTTTATTCCGTGATAGGCGCCTTTAAGGTGCTGAATATCTGTTAGACGCTGGCAAGCTTCATCGGCAATAATAGGAAGAGGGCTCCGCTCAGTTAGCCAAGCAGTTTCGTCTAGTTGAAATTTAGACATAGGCTGCTCTATCATATTCACATTCCGTTCATTTAGCCAATGTATCATATCCAAAGCATAATGTTTGTCTTTCCATCCCTGGTTTGCATCAATACATATCATGGTATCAGTTACAGAGCGTATGGTGTTAATCATCATCTTATCGGTAGCTTCATCTCTTCCTAACTTTACTTTAATAACGTTATATGGCGAAGCTTCTCTAGTTTTTGTGCGCACCAACTCTTCGCTTGCTAAACCAACTGTAAATGAGGTATTCGGAGTAGTTTCTGGATTAAAACCCCATATTTTCCACCATGGCTGTCCCATGATATTACCTACTAAATCGTGTAAAGCAATATCTATAGCAGCTTTTGCAGCCGTATTGTAAATGGCTATTGAATCTACATAGGCCAATATATCCTGAATACGGAATGGTGAATCAAATTGAGATAGATCTACCTTTTTCAAAAACTCCATTACCGATGCTTGGCTCTCTCCCAGATATGGGGGCATAGCAGCCTCGCCATAGCCTGTATAGCCATCCCATGTTATCTCTGTTAATACAATTGGAGTAGTAGTTCTTGTGAAGTTAGATATTGTAAATGGGTGTGTGAGCTTGGCATCGAATGGAAGCCACGAAAGTGTTAGCTTTTTACTACCCTTTTTTTTAACTGAATTTACTGCAGAACGAGCAAAAATGTCGGCGGGATTAATAAATGCGGCTGCAGCTGTTAGTAAACCTGCCGACTTAATAAAATTCCTTCTTGTTGTAATTTTTTCCATTTCTGTTTATTTATTTATTTTACAAAATACCACGGATGAGCATTGATTGATACTATATTGGGGTCTTTATCTATCTCGTTCAAAAGCCTGTTCGCTCTCACCAGGCGAGTAGCTCCTTCGTAATAGTTAGCTGCGTCTTTCAATAGAGAATTTATTTTTACAGAGGTAGCTGCATGAATAAACTCGCCATTACCTAAATATATACCCACATGAGATATCCTCTCGCCCCTTTCGGCAGTTGCCTTTGATCCAAAAAATAGAAGATCTCCCTGTGCAAGGTTGTCGAATCCTTCAGTAATATCAACATCTACACCTGTCTTGGCTTGCTGTGAAGCATCTCTTGCTATAATTACCCCATTCAAATAAAAGACTGTCTTGGTAAAACCAGAACAATCCATTGCTTTAATAGAAGTTCCTCCCCACATATATGGGAATCCTAGAAACTGCTTTGCAGTGGCAATTATATTCTGTGCACTAGGGTTCCTGCTTTCTAACCATTTATCAAAAGGCTCTACATCGGAACTATTAACATAAGCAATTTTACCTACAGGTAAAATAACTTTATAAAAGCCACCAGATTGCCCCTGAGCACGTACTATGTTACCCCATACACCATCTGACACTACTCCAGAATTGAGCGATGGCGACTCTCTAAATAGAGTGTAATGAGTTGTTACTATCATTTTTGGAGCAGCTGTCCATTCATTATATTCAATTTCATTCATTGGTTGAATACTCCCAGAGGTAACCCAAGCAATATACCCTTCTGGTGTCTTGGTTCTTGTCCAGCCCGATTTTTTTTCTAAAATTCTTACTGGCATACCCATTATTGTTTGAGTAGCAGCTTCGGATGCATAGCCCGGCCCAGTACGTAAATTGATTACTGCATGAGCTGTAATACCATAAGTATTGTCTCCTAACGATGGATCAGGCAATAGAACCATACTGTCTAACACTTCTATACTTTTCTCTTTAAGAGCTGCTATTAGAGCCTCTTTTGCTTGTGGTTCTGTAGTAGAACCCTTCAGCACATAATTAGAAGCTGGTAGTGTTTTATAGACAACTAGTTCCGGTTCATAAATTTTAGCACGCCTATCTGGTGCAAACTCCTGTTTAATCTGTTGTGAAACCGAGTCAAAATCTTTGAGAACTTTCTCATTATTGTTAGTTGAACAGGATAATATCACAGCGCCAACCAATAGTAGTACAATTGTTTTTCTCATTTTAAAATACATTAATCTATTATTCATTTAATAACTTTATGGTTCTATTATAATTGCCTTAACAGGCTTACTCTCATTAAATAATCTATCTAAAGATTTCGAAAGAGTTGACGAAAAAGAAGTTGCTGATGTTACTAATAGAGAACAAGTAGCTTTCGGCCATATTGTAGAAGGCATGGCTTTTATTGAAACATTATT
>CAZHHY010000121.1:1275-5839 GCA_964532375.1 uncultured Muribaculaceae bacterium | reverse complement strand
TTTGTATTCAAGGACTTTGAAGAATATTTGGGAAGATATATTATATGGGAAATTACCTATTAACATAAAATCTCCCTCAAACATTTGGTCTAGATCCATTTGCAAAAAATCTCCCTCGATAAGTGAATCTCCCAATTGTGGGTAGTGAATATTTAGATAGTTAACCGACTCACTATCAATCTCGGCAAGCTTTAACTCTATTCTTGGATTTTTAATTAAGAACTGAGTGAGTACCCCCGTGCCCGGCCCCACTTCCAAAACAAACGTTTTGGGTAGTGCATTGGCATTACTACCTTTTGTTAGCGCCTCGGCGTCCTTTCCATTGGCTTGGTCGTTACTACTTTCCGGCAATTGAAGTGCCTCTACAATTTGAGCTGCTATTCCATGATCTTTCAAGAAATGTTGCCCAAGGGCTTTTTTCGCTTTTACATACATGCTGCAAAGGTAGAAAAATTACCAATTTCTTTTTATTTTTAGAACAATAGGCAAATGGTCGCTCAACCCACCATTATATCTTGGGCCAATATATGTCCTTCTTGGCTTTGTACCTAAGTAGGTTTTATCTTTTTCTAGTAAGTACTTTTTGCCGAAAGTGATAACACTCTGCTCATCTAAAGAAATTGGCTCACTTTGGTTTAGAAGGTTTTTACTTATAAAAAAGTGATCTATCTTCTCCCACACTCCCCTATATTTTATAGTGCCCCTTAAATTCAGAATGTCCAAATCTTTCTCTTTTACCTTTTGCACCATGACATTATCTCTCTCCTTTTGCACCATGCTATTATCTCTTAACCTTTGTTGCTTGCTATTTAGATTAACGTTATGCTCTAGCAATAATAGTTTGGATAGTGGCTCAAAAGCCTTAGAATCTGGCGTATCGTTAAAGTCTCCCATTGCCAAAATGTTTGCATTTTCATTAGCCTTTAGCAGCGAATCACAAACCTTAGCTAGAGCCAGTGCAGCAGCAACTCTCTTTGGGCCAGATACTTTCTCGCCACCAAACTTAGATGGCCAGTGATTCACAAACAGGTGCACCGTATCTAGATCCTGTAAAACACCTTTTACATACAGAATATCTCTACTATATTCCGGCTCAAATTGACTGTCATCTTTTTCAGCATCATTATCTTTTACTGTATCATTCTCTTTTGCTGTATAGTTCTCTTTTACTGTATCATTCTCTTTTACTGTATATTTCTCTTTTACTGTATTATATTCTTTTACTGTATAGTTCCCTTTTACTGCACCATCATTTACTGCATTAGCACTATTGTTCTCTTTTACTGAAAGAGATTTAGCTGGGGCGTTTGTTTGAACTTTGGCGTTTGTTTGAACTGGTATCCATTTGGTATGCAGAGCTCGAAACAGATCTCTACGATAGAATAGCGCTACATCTATTCCCCTGCGATCTGGAGAATCTTTGTGAACAATGCGGTAATTACCATTATATAATGGGGTTTCGTATACAAGTTGGTTTAGAACGTATCTGTTTTCAATCTCGGCCAATCCAATAAATAGAGGAAGATCATTATCAAAGCCAGTAGCTATTAACACCTTAGCAAGGCCATCTCGTTTTGAGTTAAATCTTTTTCGAGTCCAACGCATCTCTCCCTTTGGAGTAAACCCAGTCTCTATATGTTGTGGACTGGGCATTAAATCAAAGAAATTTTCAATATTCCAAAACACCACCGAATACCCATCAACTCCATATTTGCCATTACCTTCTAGTAATCTCTCTTCTTTTCCTAGTTCCTGCGCCAAAATGAAACTCGCCACTCCCAAAAGAAAAAATAGCCCCGCTAAAATTCTAATAAATTTCATCATTTTTAGATATAAAAATAGAAAAATATGCTTAAAATAAACTTCGGCAAATTATATAATTATCTGTTTTACAGCAATGTTTATTTCATTTTAGATTTATTACTCTTTTTTAACTAATTTCGCAACCTCAAAAAAATTTAAAAAAGATATAATGGCACTTCAATGTGGAATAGTTGGGCTTCCCAACGTGGGCAAATCTACGCTCTTTAATTGCATCAGTTCGGGTAAAGCACAATCGGCAAATTTCCCTTTTTGTACAATAGAACCAAATATAGGGTCTACCGTGGTACCCGACGAGAGACTGCAAGTACTTGAAAAACTGGTTAAACCACAACGTGTTTTGCCTGCAACAGTAGAAATTGTAGATATAGCAGGGCTGGTTAAAGGTGCTAGCAAAGGCGAGGGGCTTGGCAATCAATTCCTTGGTAACATTCGTGAAACTGATGCAATTATTCATGTGTTGCGTTGTTTTGACGACCCCAACATTACTCACGTAGATGGCTCTATAGATCCTGTAAGAGATAAAGAAATTATAGACACAGAGTTACAAATCAAAGATTTAGACACTGTAGAAAGTAGAATAGCTAAGGTAGCAAAAATGGCTCAAACCGGTGGCGACAAAGATGCCAAGCGCATGTACAATATTCTTGTTCGCTTTAAAGAGGCTCTGGTTCAAGGAAAATCGGCCAGAACTGTTGAGTTTGAGAATGCCGAGGATGCCAAAATGGCCAAGGAACTTTATTTGCTTACCAACAAACCAGTTTTATATGTTTGCAACGTAGACGAAGAATCGGCAAAAGATGGTAATGAGTACGTTAACCGGGTTCGTGCATCTATAAAGGACGAAAATGCTCAACTTTTAATTGTTGCTGCAAAAATAGAATCAGAAATTGCCGAGCTAGATACTTTCGAAGAGCGAGTTATGTTTTTAAACGAAATGGGCCTAAATGCCTCTGGAGTTTCTCGCCTAATTCGCAGCGCCTATGCTCTGCTAAATCTGGAAACATATTTCACCGCCGGCGTACAGGAAGTTCGTGCATGGACCTACACTAGAGGAACTAAAGCACCTCAGGCAGCGGGAGTTATCCATACCGATTTCGAAAAAGGATTTATCCGTGCCGAGGTTATTAAATATGTAGATTTTGTTAAATACGGCTCTGAAAACGCCTGTAAAGAGGCCGGCAAAATGTCTGTAGAAGGTAAAGAATACGTAGTTCAAGACGGCGACATCATGCACTTCCGTTTTAACGTTTAGAGCTATCACTAGCTCCCTTGTCCATTAATCTTTAAGTAAACGAGAATGCTTCTTAGATTATTTTGTCTATATTGCATTTTAAATAGCTCACTAAAATGAAACTTAAAAGATTGAAATTCACTACCATACTCATGCTAATATTAGCGGGGAGTTTATTTGCTCAGGTAACCAATACCCATAAAGCTATCAACGCCGATATCCAAAATGCTATTAATACTGCAAACCAAACAGCAATTTCGCCAATAAATGAAACGGCAATAACCCTTGAGACTACTACAGGCCAAATTAAAGGTACTTTACTGCTACCAACTAGCGCCAAGAAAATGCCTGTCCTATTAATTATTGCAGGATCGGGCCCCACAGACAGAAATGGAAATAATGCTATGATGCCTAATAACTCACTAAAGATGCTGGCCGAGGGGCTGTTAGAGAAAGGTATTGCATCTGTGAGATTCGATAAACGTGGTGTTGGAGAGAGTGCGAGTGCTGTAGTTCAAGAGAGCGATTTACGTTTCGAAACCTATATTAAGGATGTTGAAGATTGGATAAATTTGTTAAAAACAGATAAAAGATTCTCAGAAATAATTATTCTTGGGCATAGCGAAGGTTCTTTAATTGGAATGGTTGCAGCTCAAAAGAAAGAGGTCTCAAAATTTATCTCAATTGCTGGTATTGGTGTTCCTGCAGCAGAAATATTGCGAGAGCAATTAAAAGCTCAACCACCTATGGTTTTAGATTTGTGCCTGCCAATCATTGAAAAACTAGAAAAAGGAGAAACTGTAGGCAACATTCCACCAATGTTAAATTCACTATTCCGCCCCAGCGTGCAACCCTACATGATTTCTTGGTTCAAATATAACCCTCAGATAGAGATAGCAAAACTCAACAAACCCACCCTAATTATACAAGGCACAACAGATATTCAGGTTTCTGTATTAGATGCCGATAAATTAGCTACCGCAGCTAAAAATTCGCAAAAGCAGCTAATCGAAGGGATGAATCACATCTTAAAAGATGCTCCACTAGACCCCCAGCAAAACGCCCAAACCTACACCAACCCCACCCTACCTCTCAATTCCGGCCTAATCGAAGCAATTTTAAACTTCTTGTAAACTCCCTCAAAGCTTTTATTAATTGCCAAATCTTCCCACTCTGTAAACTATAGTTATTGAATAACATCTAAAGTAATTTTAGTCAAAATGATATTCAAAAAATCCCACTTTTAAAGAGAAGATATATCAAAAGGGGCGGGAGGCACTAATACATTAATCATTACAAATCTTTAAATTCTAAGCACATGAAACTAATCAGACAAATTCTAATGATTGCCACGACCGCGCTATTGTTTGCGGCGTGTAGCAAAAGTGGCGGGGACGACCCCGACCCGACCGTAAAGGTAACGGGCGTATCGCTGGGCAAAACATCCGCGACTATTATTGTTGGCGCGACCGAAACTCTAACGGCCACCGTTGCGCCTGAGAACGCGAC
>CAZHHY010000121.1:0-1175 GCA_964532375.1 uncultured Muribaculaceae bacterium | reverse complement strand
TGGTCGAGCGACAAAACCGATATTGCAACGGTTGATGCCAGCGGCAAAGTTACGGGCGTTAAAGCGGGTACAGCTACTATTACCGTAACCACCGAGGATGGTGGTAAAACGGCAACCTGCGCCGTAACGGTTAAGTCCACTACCGTATCGGTAGAGAGCGTATCGCTGAATAAAACGACCCTGCCGCTGAGTGTTGGTGCAAGCGAAACGCTGACAGCAACCGTTGCTCCGGCGGATGCCACCAACCAAAATGTAACGTGGTCGAGCGACAAGACCGATATAGCAACGGTCGGAACAGACGGTAAGGTAACGGGTGTTAAAGCGGGAACGGCAACTATTACGGCTACTACCGAGGACGGAGGCAAGACAGCTACCTGTGCCGTGACGGTAAGCAATGTGGCTGTGACGGGCATATCGCTCAATAAGACAAGCTCTACGCTTAAAGAGGGCGAGAGCGAAACGCTGACGGCAACTATCGCCCCCGCTAATGCCACCAATAAAAATGTAACGTGGAGCAGTAGCAAGGAGTCGGTGGTTAAGGTCGATGCCACTGGCAAGGTTACCGCCGTGAGCGCAGGCTCAACGCAGATCGTTGCAACCACCGAGGATGGCGGCAAAATGGCGTTCTGTAATTACACCGTTACCGGAGCGCCCAAAGGATCGTTCACAAAAGACGGTATATACTATAAGGCGATTACAGTAGGCAGCACAGAGGTCGAGGTTACCAACAAGGTGTATGGTGCATCCTCCGGCCCGGAATCCGAGAACTCATACAGCGGAACTGTCAATGTTCCCGCCACGGTGGAGTACGAGGGCATAACCTATACCGTTACGCGGGTTGGTGAGCGTGCGTTCTGGAGCTCGACATCACTTACGGCAGTAACCCTGCCCGAAGGAGTGATTCGGATAGATATGACAGCATTTCATAGCTGTGCCTCTCTTAAATCGGTATCGCTACCCAATAGCCTTATGTCTATCAGGGGTTATGCATTCTATGGATGCGAGGAGCTGACTGCGCTACATATTCCCGCCAATGTTAATTTTATTGAAGCAAACAATACTTTTAACTCGTGTACCAAACTTGAAATAACCGTTGCGGCAGAGAGTACTAACTACCGGATAGTGGACGGAGGTTTATTTAAGCTCCAAAGCGGTAATCCTGACCAAATGGTTTG
>CAZHHY010000120.1:2315-5841 GCA_964532375.1 uncultured Muribaculaceae bacterium | reverse complement strand
TTTCAGTAGTTTGTTACTAACCTAAACTGACATTTACTGCATTTAACCCTCTTCTTCCTTGTTCCAGATCAAATGTTACTTCGTCGTTGTCTTTGATTCTTGATTTTAGACCTGAAGAGTGTACAAAATAGTCTGTTCCGGTCTTTTCGTCTTTAATAAAACCAAATCCTTTAGTTTCATCAAAGAATTTTACTGTTCCTTTGTTCATGTTGTTAATTTGTTGTCCTGCGAAGATATGGATTAATTATCAATAAACAATATATTTTTTAATTTTCATAGATATTTTTATAATTATACAAAATAACAGTATGTAAATCAAAGTATTACTTAAGTAACGTAATAGTAGAATTTGTATTAATATTAGAGTTTAACAACTCTTCCATAAGAGTATTAATGGTCTCTTTAACACTCATTATCCTCTCTGCTCTAAAAGCATTCGTTCCAGCAAAAGCATAGCCCTTCTTAAAGTTGCCTCTAAATGCATTATAAAGTGCCACCATTATACAATAGGGGCTCTTGTTATAGTCACATGTTTTAATACAATGAAACGGGCAACTTGTTGGTTTCTCTAGCCCTTCTTTTACTCTTTCTAAGAATTTTGAAGCAATTGCACGGCCAGGAAGACCTACAGGACTTTTTATTATTGTTATATCTGCTTCATTTGCTGTTAGATAACTCTCTTTAAACTTCAGAGAAGCATCGCATTCGTCAGTTGTTACAAAGCGAGTACCCATCTGAACTGCAGAGGCTCCAAGATCTAAGTATTTCTTAATGTCGGCACCATTATATATCCCACCTCCGGCAATAATTGGTATTTTTCTTCCTAATTTCTCTTCTATTGGCTTTAAACTATTTACAAGATCTGGAAGAAGTTCTTCTAACGAAAAATGATCGTCAAAAATTTGAGTCTCTTTATATCCAAGGTGCCCTCCAGCCTTAGGGCCTTCTAGAACAATAGCATCGGGTAGATAATTATAATTATTAATCCATTTTTCACATATTAAAAGAGCCGCTCTAGAAGAAGAGACAATTGGCACCAATTTAGTAACGCTCTCTTTAGTTTGAAAAGAGGGCAAATCCAATGGAAGGCCTGCACCTGCGAATATAATATCGGCCTTGGCTGCAATAGATGTCTTTACCATATCGGTAAAATTGGTAAGTGCAACCATTATATTAACACCTATAACTCCCATAGCTTTTTCCTTAGCTTTCCTAATCTCTTCTTTGAGCCCGAATATAGATGCTTCTAAATAATCAGTCGAGTATTTCTTATATAACAACCCTAACCCTGCACAAGAAATCACACCTATTCCTCCTTCGTTTGCAACAGCAGAGGCAAGTCCAGAAAGCGAGATACCAACTCCCATACCACCTTGCACAATTGGAACCGATAATTTGAGGTTCCCTATAGAAAATTCATTCATTCTTTTTTTTACAAGATAATTATAATTTTACCATCAACTAATATTTTTCATTTCTAGATTGCTATCTAGCCATAAGATAATGATTAGCTATCTCTTAGAGAATATGGTAAATTACACTCTTGTAAATTGAGAATATAATAAGATGTAAGTTTTATAAGTTGGCAGGAAAAATAATAGGTCTGTAATTAATCGAAAAATAGAAGCGGCTACCTTTATCTTCTTCTGATTCCAACAGAATCTCTCCTCCCATCATACTAACATAAGCTTTTGCAATTGAGAGACCCAAACCAACTCCTTCGAAGGGTCGGTTCATAGTTTGCTCTGCTTGAACAAAGCGATTGAATATAATAGCTTGCCTATCTTTTGGAATGCCAATACCGCTATCTTCTACGTAAAATACTATTTTATTATTTTCTAGAAAATAACCGAATTCTACCTCGCCAGCATAAGTGAATTTAAGTGCGTTATTTATAAGATTAGAGATAATAGAAGTTAATTTAGGCCTATCTACAATAATAAGTGACTCCTTGTTATTTAATCCTTTAACTGGCCTTAGAGTTACCTTTTTTTCTGATGCAACCTTTGCATAAATATTATTTAGATAGTCTATAACTTCATTTAAGTTTGTCTGGCTCTCTTCTAAGACAATTTGATTAGACTCAATCTTAGAAATTTCTACAATATCATTAAGAGTATTTAAGATTCTACTGCTATTTTTTTTGATTAATTCTATATAAGACTCTCTATCCTCTCTACTCAATTCAGATGTATGAAGCACGTCCATAAATCCTGTTATAATATTAAGAGGTGTACGAATTTCATGGCTCAGGTTAGCCAGAAAAGAAGATTTCAATTTATCGCTTTCATCTGCTTTGGCTATTGCAGAAAGTAACTCTAGCTCCCGTTTTATATCTTCAGAAGAGTCTCTTATTACAACTAACCTACTCCCAAGATAATTGGCAATTCTGTGCTTTTCAATCACATAATGCTTAACATCATCTCCTTCTACAACTTGAAGCATCTCTCTTGATTTTTCATTTAATATAGCTATTCTAAATAGGTTAGATTTTAGAGCTACCTCCTTAATGTTCGAGCCAATCACTTGATTATATGAAATGCCTAAAAAATTTTTAGCCGAAGAGTTAATATCTTGAACCCTATCATCAAAATCCAGAACAATAATACCTTCTTGCAATGTTTCAAACAAAGTTTCTCTAGCTACTGGCACAAGGTCTAGAAATTTATTGCCAAAAATTGCAATTGACAATAGCACCCCGCTTAAAATCATACTCAGCGGAACAATATCGAACCCAGGTACAATATTTTTCGATGTAATATAAAAAATACTAGATATCCATGGACACATAGATGCCGCTAAAATTATTTTGCCTTGTAATTTAAAATCAGCTATATGAGTTAGTATAAACCTTACTAAATAGACAGTGGCTATAATAAATAAAAAATAGTTATATCCAACATTCCCAATCCAAAAGGCAATGCCATGATAATATTCAAGAAGATTAGTTTTTGGCGATATTGGAGAGTATCCTGTCCATATTAAGTTATGGTAATCGTTAGTAATAGTGAGAATAAAAACAACTACAGGCACTATAGACATAAGCCAAATATACTTCTTAGTTAGAAATTTATCTTTGCCTACAAATCTAAAGACAAACCAAGCATAGAATAAAGGTGTAGTAACCGCTCCCACATAAGCAATTTTAGACCAAAATATTTTATTCTCTAAATATGGCGAGGCTGTTTCAAAAATCACAAAAAATGAGTACAAACCAGCTGACATCATTAACATTGCAAGTTCCTTAGCTCCCCGTTCTCTCTTCTTTTGCCAAGCCAAATAAGCTACAAAAAAAGAGACTAAACTTGAAGCTAAAAAAAGAAGAGAGAAAATTGTATAGCTATATTCGTTCATTTAACAAAAGTATCTAAAAATAATTAGAATATAGGCAAGTACGATTCTATATACAAGTAAAAAAAAAAGTAATATATTTATACAATTACAATACAATTTTCATTACATTTATATTGATAATTAATAAAACTATTAGCCATGAAAAAAAAATCTTTACTCTTGTTGCTTATAG
>CAZHHY010000120.1:0-2305 GCA_964532375.1 uncultured Muribaculaceae bacterium | reverse complement strand
CCATCTACCATGAATTATATTGACTTTAATGGAGTAATCTCTAATTCTAACTTACATGTAGGCCCACTCTATGTAAACGAGCATGCATATACACCAAAGATGAATTTAGTAAAAATCAATATAACAGGTCTACCTATAAGAAATTACTCAATACAATACGAAAGAGTACTAAGTAAAGTTATCTCTATTGGGCTCTCATATAGAAATATGCCCGAAGGAAACCTTCCTTTTAAGAACCAAATTTTAAAACAAATTGATGCAAGCGACATAGAGAGTAGAAACATTATTAACAACGTCACTCTCTCTAACTATGCTATTACACCCGAGGTCCGTTTTTATCTTGGAAAAAAAGGATATGGCCAAGGGTTTTACATTGCTCCATTCTTTAGAAATGCAGGTTATAAAGGCAATAACTTTGATGTAGAGTATAAAGACGAGAACAATACTCTTCAAACCCTTTCTCTCTCGGGCGATATCAAAGCAAATACATTCGGTTTGTTACTTGGGGCTCAATGGTCTCTTAGCAAGCACATAGTGCTAGACTGGTGGATTTTAGGACCTCACATTGGTAACGGCAAGGGAGACCTTATTGGAGTATCTAGCAGGCCACTCTCTTCAAGCGAACAAGCCGATATTAAAGCAACTCTAGAAGATTTTGAAATCCCTATGGTAGATAAAAAAGTAACTGTAAATTCTCAAGGAGCAACAATGAATTTAGACGGATCGTTTGGCGGCCTTAGAGCTGGTTTACTAATTGGTATAAAATTTTAAATAATTTAAAATAGTCATATTATTTGCAACATTTCTTTGTTTACACTATATTTATACAAAGTAAGTTTAGCCCTGGTTGGGCTTGCATAAAATTGCAATTTCAACTGTAGTAATTAAAATATTCACACCTTAAATCTATGATTATGAGTATGATTCCTAGTTCTGTAGAAGAGATGATAGCAGTAGGTCTGCTACCCTATCCTGTAAAATCAATTGAATCACATGGGGGAGGCTTAATAAATAACACCTTTAAAATTATAACTAAAAATCCCGAAGACCCTAATTTTCTTCTTCAAAAAATTAATAGATGGGTATTTAAAGATATAGATGCTTTACAACTAAATATTAGATTAATAACAGATCATATCAGAAAAAAATTAGAGCAAGAAGGGAGTACAAATATTGCTAAGAAAGTGCTCACTCCATCTTCAATTTTAAGTAATGGCATTTCAACATCTTATTATTGGGATAACAATGGTGACTTCTGGAGAATGTATGTATTTATTGAAGACAGTGTAACTCATGAGAGAATCTTAGACAACAAGATGGCAGTAAGTGCAGGAAAAGCTTTAGCTACTTTTCATAAACAGCTTTTAGATTTTAACTCTAAAGAATTCAAGCAGTTGTTACCAGATTTTCACCATGCTCCTAATAGAGTTGCCAATCTTAAAGTAAGAATCAAAGAAGATGTTGCAAATAGGCTTAAAAATGTGAAAGAAGAAGTTGAGTTTTTACTCAGTAGAGAGCAAATTTATTCTAAGGTTGCAAATATGGGAGATAAAAACATTTTACCTCTTCGAGTAATTCACCAAGATCCCAAACTCAACAACTTATTATTCGATAAAGAAGGTAATGCTACATGCGTAATCGACTTAGATACTGTAATGCATGGCTATTTGTGTTACGATGTTGGAGATGCTATACGTAATTGCGCCAACACTGGGAAAGAAGATGATGAGAATTTAAATAATGTCTCTGTAGATATGAAAATTTTCAAAAGCTATATGGATGGTTATGCATCTATAGCCAAAGATTTTGTTACTTGGGCAGAGATGGAAAGCCTTGCATTTGGGCCGCGACTTCTCACATATGAACAATCTGTCAGGTTTTTAGCAGACTACCTATACGACGATAAGTATTATAAGTATAAAACGCTATATCCAGAACACAACCTGGTAAGGGCAAGAGCTCAAATTAAGCTTCTAAAAAGTATGGAAGAAAACTACCAAGAGATGGCATCATACGTAAGAACACTAGGCAACTGGGAACCATTTAGTTAAAAACACACAATGAACAAAGAAGATTCAATTGTTATATTTTCTGGAACAGGCTGGCAGGCTCAAATGGTTAAGAGCCTGCTAGAAACATCGGGGATAAACAGTTTCATTAAAGATGAAGTTATTGGAACATTATTACCTTGGTACAGTGGTGGCGGAGGCACCTCTGTAAAAGTAGTGATTCAACATAAAGATGTCCAGAAAGCAAAAGCTATTGTAGAAGAATATGAGCGAAATATGCAAGATAATTAATCCTT
>CAZHHY010000119.1:0-5875 GCA_964532375.1 uncultured Muribaculaceae bacterium | reverse complement strand
TTCTTATTTGATGTTCCTGTCTTTTTTGCCATGATCTAGGTTCTATTTAGTTGCTTTCTTCTTATTAGCTACAGTTTTCTTCTTACCCTTACGTGTACGAGCATTATTCTTGGTAGCTTGACCACGAACAGGAAGCCCGAGACGATGACGGATTCCTCTGTAACAACCAATATCCATTAGTCGTTTAATGTTCATTTGAACAGCAGAGCGAAGCTCACCTTCAATTTTGTATTCTTCTGATATAGTTGCTCTAATTGCAGCAATATGATCGTCATTCCAGTCCTTAACTTTAATGCTATAATCGATGCCATTTTTAGCAAGGATTTTTTGCGCAGAACTGCGTCCGATCCCGTAGATATAGGTTAAACCTATCTCTCCGCGTTTGTTTTTTGGTAAATCAACTCCGGCTATACGTGCCATAATTTATCTATTCTCTTTATTGTTTACTATTAAAAATTATCCTTGACGCATCTTGAACTTTGGATTCTTTTTGCAAATCACATAAAGGCGACCTTTACGCTTTACTATTTTGCAATCTTCACTGCGCTTTTTAATGGATGCTTTAACTTTCATATTTTCTAATTTTTATTTGTATCTGAAAGAAATTCTTCCTTTGGTTAAATCATAAGGTGACATCTCTACCCTCACCCTATCACCTGGCAGAATACGAATGTAGTGCATTCTCATCTTACCAGAAATATGAGCAATAATAACGTGACCGTTGTCTAGTTCTACCCGAAACATCGCGTTAGATAGGGCTTCAATTATTGTTCCCTCTTTTTCAATAGCAGATTGTTTTGCCATCTAAAATTTTTCCTTATAATTTATTATTAATACTCTCTATATACTCAAATGTAGACAAGACTAAAGGCTTCTCCTTTTGGATTGCAACTGTAAGTTCAAAGTGTGCAGATTTTTTACCATCTAAGGTACTTAATGTCCAACCATCATCATGAAGTTGAACCGACCTTGTTCCGGCATTTACCATAGGTTCGATACAAATGACCATCCCCTCTTGTAATTTTTTTCCCTGCCCTCTTTTACCATAATTTGGAACCTCGGGAGATTCGTGGAGTTTTTTTCCTATACCATGCCCAACCATCTCTCTCACAACAGAAAATCCGTTTTTCTCTACATGTTGTTGAATTGCAAAGGCAACATCTCCAATTCTGTTTCCGTTAATTGCTTGCTCTATACCAAGGTAAAGAGATTCTTTAGTAACATTAAGCAATTTTTTGGTCTCGGCAGAAACTTCACCTACTGCAAAGGTATAAGCGGAATCCCCATAAAACCCTTGATAGACTGTACCGCAATCTACAGAGATAATATCTCCTTCAATTAATCGGTAATCCGATGCAAAACCATGAACAATTACATCGTTCACAGAGATGCAAAGAGTATACGGGAAACCTCCATAACCAAGAAACGCAGGCTCAGCGCCATTGTCGCGGATAAATGTTTCGGCAATATTGTTAAGTTCTAGGGTAGTTACACCCGGAACAATATGCTTTCCCACTTCTGCAAGAGTTTTAGATACTAAGATAGCATTTAATCTTAATATTTCAATCTCTTCCTCGGTTTTTAATCTTATCATAAATCAAAGAACTTTAAAGATTTAATTACATACCCGAGCGTCCTTTCAAACGCCCTGTTTTCATTAAACCGTCGTAGTGACGCATCAGCAAATGGCTCTCAATTTGCTGCAGTGTATCCAAAACCACTCCTACAAGAATCAGTAACGAAGTTCCCCCATAAAATTGAGCAAACTGGTTACTTACTCCAAGAATAGAAGCAAAAGCTGGCATAATTGCTACTAGGGCAAGAAATATTGACCCTGGTAGAGTAATGCGAGACATTATGTTGTCTAGGTATTCTGTGGTTTTCTTTCCAGGCTTTATACCGGGAATAAATCCGCCATTCTTTTTCATATCTTCTGCCATCATAGAAGGATTTACAGTTACTGCTGTATAGAAGTATGTAAATGCAACAACCATGGAGCCGAAAATAAAATTGTACCAAAATCCGTTCGGATCGGATAGAGTAGCTGTTATTCCGCGAGCGGCGTCAAAGCCTGCGAATATGAGAGGGAACATCATCAATGCCTGAGCGAAGATAATGGGCATTACGCCGGCTGCATTTATCTTCAAAGGAATGTATTGACGAACCCCGCCATATTGTTTATTACCAACAATTCTCTTGGCATACTGTACCGGAATCTTTCGCGTTCCTTGAACAAGTGCTATTGTAGCAACAAACACAAAGAAAAGTACAATAATTTCTACTATGAGCATGAGAAGCCCTCCGCCTGTTGTCTGGTTTAACCTGGCTCCACCCTCGGCTAAAAGGGCAAAAGGCAACCTAGCGATGATACCCACCATGATTATTAAAGAGATACCATTACCTAAGCCGCGATCGGTAATTCTCTCTCCTAACCACATTATGAACATAGTACCTCCAATAAGAATTATGGTGGCAAATACGTTATATAAAAATCCTGTAAATAAAAATGCCGATTCTGGCAATTGCACGTGCAAGTTGGCCATATAGGCAGGGCCTTGAAGTACTAAAATTAAGATTGTCAGATATCTGGTCCACTGATTCATCTTCCTTCTTCCGCTCTCTCCCTCTCTCTGTAATCTTTGGAAGTATGGGAGCATTATCCCAAGAAGCTGAATTACGATTGATGCCGAAATGTAAGGCATTACACCCAGCGCAAAGATTGATGCGTTACCGAAAGCACCGCCGGAGAACATATTAAGTAGTCCTAGCAAACCTTCGGAAGCTTGATTTTGAAGGTTCGCAAGTTGTGTTGGGTCTATACCCGGCATAACCACAAAACTTCCAAGTCTATAAACTAGCAATAGTAAAATAGTATAAATTATTCTTTTGCGTAGTTCCTCAATCTTGAAGATGTTCTTTATTGTATCGATCAGTTTTTTCATTGTTCAATTTAGATTATTGTAGCCTTACCTTGCAGAGCTTCTATTTTAGCAATGGCAGACTTCGAAAATGCATGAGCAGTTACATCTATTTTAATGGTAAGTTCACCACTTCCAAGAATTTTCACTCTATCGTTTTTAGATGCCAAACCAGCTTCTAGCAGCATATCCAATGTAAGAACTTCTTCTTCTAATTTTTCTGATAATGCTTGAAGTGAAGATAAGTTAATTGCCTTATATTCTACTCTGTTTGGATTATTAAAACCAAATTTTGGAAGTCGTCTTTGGAGTGGCATTTGTCCACCTTCGAAACCTCTTTTAAGCGAATAGCCAGATCTTGATTGAGCACCTTTGTGGCCTTTTGTTGATGTACCACCGCGACCCGACCCTTCTCCACGACCAATTCTTTTATCGCTGCTAGTAGAACCCTTTGATGGTGTAAGATTATGTAATTTCATTTGTAAAATCTCCTATTTAGTTAATTTCTTCTACTTTAACAAGGTGTAAAACCTTATTTAGCATTCCTTTGTTTACAGGATTTAGCTCAATCTCTATGGATTGGTTAATTCTGCGAATTCCAAGAGATTGCAATGATGCTATCTGTCTCTGAGTAGCGCCATTCTTGCTTTTTGTTTGAGTAACTTTTACCTTATTCATATCAATCTCTCTTTATCCGTTAAAAACTCTATTCATAGGAATTCCGCGAAGCCCTGCTACAGTATAAGCATCTCTCATCTCTAAAAGAGCTGTTACAGTTGCTTTTACTAAGTTATGAGGGTTTGAAGAACCTTTCGATTTTGCAAGAACATCGTGAACACCAACAGATTCAAAAACTGCACGCATTGCACCACCGGCCGTTAAGCCAGTTCCTTCTGCAGCAGGCTTCATAAACACTCTTGCTCCACCATACTTTGCCACTTGTTCGTGAGGTATAGTCTTTTTATTTAAAGGTATTTTAACTAAGTTCTTTTTGGCATCTTCGATACCTTTTGAAATAGCAGTAGTAACCTCATTAGCTTTACCTAAACCATAGCCAACAACACCTTTTTCGTCTCCTACAACAACAATTGCTGCAAAGCTAAAATGGCGGCCCCCTTTGGTTACTTTGGTAACTCTTTTAATTGCAACCAATCTGTCTTTTAATTCTAGATCGGTAGTCTTAACTTTTTTTACGTTTGTATTTGTCATACTCAATATCTTAGAATATAAGACCACCTTCACGGGCGGCATCTGCTAAACATTTAACTCTTCCATGATAAAGGTAACCACCACGGTCAAAAGCAACTTTGGATATTCCCTTTTCAATTGCTCTTTTAGCTGCAAGTTTACCTACTACTTTGGCCATTTCTGAACCAGATTTACCTTTACACTCTTCTATAATCTCTTTATCGATAGAGCTTGCACTAGCAAGGGTTATACCATCTATGTCGTTGATGAGCTGTACATATATCTGTTTGTTGCTCCTAAATACGCACATTCTTGGCTGTTCGGCTGTGCCGCTAACCACCTTGCGAATACGCCTGCGTATTCTTTCTCTTCTTTCTGTTTTATTTAAAGCCATAAATCCTCTACTTATTATTTGGCGCTGGCCGATTTACCGGCTTTGCGACGAAGTTGTTCACCTACAAACTTAATACCTTTACCCTTGTATGGCTCAGGTTTGCGCAGCGAGCGCAGTTTAGCAGCAATAGCACCAACTAGCTGCTTATCATAACTTGAAAGAGAAAGAATGGGAGGTTGTCCCTTTCTTACGGCCTCTGTAGTTGCTGTAACCTCATTTGGTAGCAGAAAGTGAATATCGTGGGAATATCCAAGACTCATCTCTAGCAACTGTCCTTTAACCTCTACTCGATAACCAACTCCAACAAATTCCTGACGAATATTGAAACCGGTAGAAACACCGATTACCATATTGTTAATCAGAGAACGATATAGTCCATGCATAGAACGATGTCTTGGTTGGTCGGTAGGTCTGGTAACTGTAACCACGTTTCCCTCTACGGCAACTCTAATATCGGCATCCACCTTTTGTGAAAGTTCTCCGAGCGGGCCTTTAACCTTAACCACGTTCTCTGAATTCACAGTAGCTGTGACTCCGGCCGGAAGGTTTACAGGTAATTTTCCTATTCGTGACATTATAATTATTTTATAAATTAATACTTTTAATATACGTAGCAAATAACTTCGCCACCAACATTAAGCTCTTTCGCCTCTTTGTTAGTGATTAATCCTTTGGAAGTAGAGATAACAGCTATGCCTAGCCCATTAAGTACTCTTGGCATATCTTCTACTCCTACGTATTTCCTAAGACCAGGACGGCTAACTCTTGCAATTTTCTTAATTGCAGATTTTTTAGATTCAGGATGGTACTTAAGAGCTATTCTAATTGTGTTACAAGGTTTTCCTTCTATCACTTTATAAGCAAGAATATAACCCTTCTCATGAAGAATACGAGTTAATTCTAACTTCAGTTTTGATGCAGGTATATCCACAACCTTGTGGCCTACAAGAGATGCGTTACGCACCCTTGTCAAAAAGTCTGAAATTGGATCAGTCATTTTAAAAATTTTTTAAGTTAATTCGACATCTCTACGGATGCCCGATATCCAACTATGTTAATAAAATTATTTACATGTGGCTCACGTCACATTTTTGCTACCAACTAGCTTTGCGAACGCCGGGTATCAAACCCTTGCTGGCCATTTCGCGAAACTGAATACGGCTAATACCGAAAATACGCATGTAACCTTTAGGACGACCTGTTATTGAGCAACGGTTATGTTGGCGTACAGGGCTTGAGTTTTTGGGAAGTAAATCCAAAGCAGCATAATCTCCTGCTTCTTTAAGGGCTTTGCGTTTTTCTGCATACTTGGCACGTAGTTTTGCGCGTTTTACTTCGCGTGCCTTCATTGATTCTTTTGCCATTATCTATCTCT